>JBFWIY010000054.1:0-10117 GCA_050255855.1 Desulfovibrionaceae bacterium | reverse complement strand
CGTCTACTTCAATCTGGCCCGGGTCTATTACGAGAAGGGCAAGATGGAGGACTGCATCGCGGCCCTGCGCCGGGCCCTGGAGCTGAATCCGGGGTTCGTGGAGGCGCAGAAGTTCCTGCACTGGTGCCAGACCACCCCTCCCGCGGCCTCGGCCCCGGTCTGAGGCGGCCGGGAGCGGGCGGAGGGCTATGGTGGGGGACGGCATCCGGCGATGCGCGCTCGCGCTGGCGGCGCTGCTCGTCCTGGCCTCCGGGGCCGGGGCCGAGGGCCCGTGGCGGCTGGGGGTCATCGCCGCCCGGAGCGGGGACGCCGCCAGCTCCAACGAGGCCGTGTTCCGGGCCGTGCGCTACGCCGTGGACGAGATCAACGCCGCGGGCGGGCTGCTGGGCCGTTCCGTCGAGACGGTGGAGATCGACAACCAGAGCAGCGCCCTGGGCTCCAAGGCCGCGGCCGAGCAGGCCGTGTCCCTGAACACGGACGCCGTCATCGGGGCGATCTGGTCCGGGCACTCCCTGGCCATGGCCCCGGTGCTCCAGGCCGCGGGCATCCCCATGATCTCCCCCATGTCCACCAACCCGGCGGTGACCCGCGCCGGGAACTACATCTTCCGCGTCTGCTACACCGACGCCGCCCAGGGGGCGGTCATGGCCCGCTACGCCCGGCAGGACCTGGGGGCCGCCCGCGCCGCCATCCTCACCAACGTCAGCCGGGTCTACTCCGTGGACCTGGGCCGGGTCTTCGACGAGCGCTTCCGGGCCCTGGGCGGGGACGTGCTCTGGCGCGGCGCCTACACCATCGACACCGCCGACTACCTGGGCCTGTTGCAGATGGTCCGGGCCGTGGACCCGGACGTGCTCTACGTGCCCGGCGACTACCGGGACTCCTCCTGCATCATCAAGCAGGCCCGCGGTCTGGGGCTGCGGGCCGTGATCCTGGGCGGCGACGCCTTCGGGCTGCGGCTCTACGACTACATCGGCGACGCGGCCGACGGCTGCTATTACACCACCCACTGGCACCCGGACAGCCCGCTGGCCGCCTCCCGCCGCTTCACGGCCGCGTGGGAGGCCCGCTTCGGGCCCATCCGGCAGACCACCATCCCCATGACCTACGACGCGGTGATGCTCTGGGCCGACGCCGTGCGCCGCGCGGGCGGCGCGGACCGGGCCCGCGTCCGCGACGCCCTGGCCGCCACCCGGGACTTCCACGGCGTCACCGGGCGCATCCGCTTCGAGGACGGGGGCGATCCCCGGCGGCCCATCATCGTCAACCGGCTGGAGGGCGGGCGGGCGGTCTTCGTGCGGGCGGTGGAGCCATGATCGGGCGGCCCGGGAGCGGTTCACGGCCATGATGCGTCCCCAGCCGCGATCCCTCGCGTTCACCCTGAACGCCGCCCTGGTGGCCACCTTTCTGGCCATGGCCGTGGTCTTCGCCGCGGCCTACGTTCCCGTGGCCGACCGGCAGATGGCCGAGGACCGGCACAAGGCCTCGGTGCTGCTCTCCACCGTGGCCGTCAGCAGCACCGAGCGCCTGGCCAACGAGGTGTTCGAGGAGCGCTACGACGCCGTGCTGCTGCGCATCCGGCACATGATCGAGGTCTCGGGGCTCCAGCTGGCCAGCGTGTACGGCGCGGACGGCCAGCTGCGGGCCGGGGACGGCATCACCCCCTTTCCCCTGAAGCTGCGGCCCGAGCTGTTGGCCCAGGCCCGGCCGCGCGGGGGCCTGGTGCGCGACCCCGACCTGGGGGGCGGCGCCCTCTACCACCTCACCCGGCTCTCGGCCATGGGCACCGACGCGGGCTATCTGCTGCTCGGCTATTCCACCCGGGACCTGGGCCGGACCGGGCGGCAGTCCCTGCTCCTCTTCGCCGGGGGGCTGGGCGTCACGCTGCTGTTGCTGGTGGGCATCCTGAACCTCGTGTTCAAGCGGGTGGTCATCCGGCCCCTGCAGGCGCTGGGGCGCAGCATGGAGGTGGTGGCCCGGGGCGAGAAGGGGGCCCGCATCCACGCCGGCGGGACCCTGGAGCTGACCGGGCTGGGCGAGAGCTTCAACCACATGGCCGACCGCATCGAGGCCCAGCAGGACTCCATCGCCCAGGCCGAGCGCACCTACCGCGGCATCTTCGAGAACGCCGTGGAGGGCCTGTTCCAGATCTCGCCCGAGGGCTACTGGATCAGCGCCAACCCGGCCATGGCCCGCATCCTGGGCTACGAGTCCACCGAGGCCCTGCTCTCCCGGGGGGGCAGCGCCCTGGAGCACTGCTACTCCGTGCCCGAGGACCGCGAATGGCTGCGCGCCTCGGTGGAGCGCATGAACTCGGTCTCGGGCTACGAGCTGCTGCTGCGCCGCCGCGACGGCGCGCCCTTCTGGGCCAGCGCGAGCATGCACCTGGTGCGCGACCCCGCGGGCCAGCCGCTCATGTACGAGGGGTCACTCACTGACATCAGCCTGCGCAAGGAAAAGGAGCGCGCCGACGAGGAGCGCCGCGCCGCCGAGGCGGCCAACCGCGCCAAGAGCGACTTCCTGGCCCGCATGAGCCACGAGATCCGCACCCCCATGAACGCCATCCTGGGCATGACGGAGCTGCTGGCCGAGACCGACCTGGACACCCAGCAGCGCGACTACGTGCGCACCCTGGGCACCTCGGGCGAGCTGCTGCTGGCGCTCATCAGCGACATCCTGGACGTCTCCCGCGTGGAGGCCGGGCGCGTCACCCTGGAGTCCGTGGCCTTTTCCCCGGCGGAGCTGGTGCGCGACGTGTGCCGGCTCATGGAGCCCCGGGCCGCGGCCAAGCTGCTGCGCCTGTCGTGCAACATCCAGGCCCGGCTGCCCGAGGCCGCCCTGGGCGACCCCATGCGCATCCGCCAGATCCTGCTCAACCTCCTGAGCAACGCCATCAAGTTCACGGACCGCGGCCGGGTCTCCATGGAGGTGCTGCCCCTCACCGGCGGCGCGCCCGACGCCTACCTCTTCCAGGTGCACGACACGGGCATCGGCATCCCGCGCGAGCAGCAGCAGGCCATCTTCGAGCGCTTCACCCAGGCGGACTCCTCCACCACCCGGCGTTTCGGGGGCACGGGCCTGGGCCTGGCCATCTGCAAGGGGCTGGTGGAGCTCATGGGCGGGTGCATCTGGGTGGAGAGCGCCCCGGGCCACGGGGCCACCTTCAATTTCACCCTCCGGCTGCCGTCCGCCCCGCCCGGGGCCGACATGGTGCCCGTGGCGGCCGAGGCCGTCGAGTCCGAGCCCGCGGGCGGCCTGCCGTCCATGCGCATCCTGCTGGTGGACGACTCCCAGATCAACCGGGCCATGCTCAAGATCTTCCTGCGCGACGCGCCGGTGCAGGTGGACGAGGCCGTGGACGGCGAGGAGGCCGTGCGCCTGGCCGGGGACGGGGAATACGACCTCATCATCATGGACGTGGAGATGCCGCGCATGGACGGGCTGGAGGCCACCCGGCGCATCCGCGCCCAGGAGCGGGCCGCCGGGCGCGTGGCCCGGCCCATCGTGGCCCTCACGGCCCACGCCTTCAAGCAGAAGCAGGACGAGTGTCTGGCGGCCGGGTGCAGCACCTTCCTCTCCAAGCCGGTGCGCAAGGCCCACCTGCTCCAGACCCTGGCCTCGGTCATGGCCGGACGGGCCGGGGCGGCGGAGGAGGGGAAGCCGGAATGACAAAAATGTCTATTTTTCGTAAAAAATGCGTGGATCCGGTTTCAGGGCTTCGCAAAAAGAGGGGATAAGTCTGGGGAAAACGCGCATATTTTCCCGGGATGCCAGATTTTTTTATTTCGTGTAAAAGGGGCTTCCCATTTATCCAAACAATGCGTTATGTTGCCATTCTCTGCAGCGCGGGGCTGCCGGGAAGCACTCTACCACGGTTACGTTCACTGGGAGGAGTATGATGAAACGAATTTTGGTCGCGCTGGCCCTGGTCCTGCTCATGACCACCCCCGGGTGGGCAGGGAAAACCCTCAAAATCGGCTTCAATATCCCCCTGACCGGCGAGATCCCCGATGTGGGCGAGTCCGCCAAGAACGCTGCTGAACTGCTCAAGAAGAAGATCAACGCCGCCGGCGGCGTCGAGGTCGGCGGCCAGAAGTACGCCCTGGACTTCGTGTACGAGGACAACGAGTCCAAGGCCGAGTCCGCGGTGAAGGCCGCCACCAAGCTCATCACCGAGGATGAGGTCATCGGCGTCATCGGCCCGCAGTCCTCCAAGCAGGCCGTGCCCGCCGGCGAGGTGTGCAACAACTACGCCACGCCCATGATCAGCCCCTGGTCCACCAACCCCAACACCACCCTGGACCGCCCCTACGTCTTCCGCGGCTGCTTCCTGGATCCCTTCCAGGGTCCGGTCGCCGCCAAGTTCGCCACCAGCGAGTTCGGCGCCAAAAAGGCCGCCGTGCTGTACGACGTGGCCAGCGACTATCCCAAGGGCCTGGCCGAGTACTTCAAGCAGGCCTTCGAGGCCATTCACGGCGCCGGCTCCGTGGTCGCCTTTGAGTCCTTCACCACCAACGATGTGGACTTCTCCGCCCAGCTGACCAAGATCGTCTCCTCCGGCGCCGACGTCCTGTTCGTGCCCCAGTACTACAACGAGGTCCCGCTCATCGTGAAGCAGGCCAAGGGCTTCGGTTGGGACAAGCCCATCATGGGCTCCGACTCCTGGGGCTCCGGCGACCTGATGGGCCTGTGCGGCGACGACTGCAAGGGCTACTACTTCAGCACCCACTACGCCGCCGCCGGCGCCCAGGGCGCCACCAAGGCCTTCATCGACGAGTACAAGGCCGCCTACGACAAGACCCCGGACGACGTGGCCGCCCTGACCTGGGACTCCACCAACCTGATGCTTCAGGCCATCAAGGACGTCGGCAAGGTCGACGGCAGCGTCAAGGCCGAGCGTGAGGCCATCAAGGACGCCCTGGGCAAGGTCAAGGACTTCGCGGGCATCACCGGCAACATGTCCTTCACCCCCGACGGCGACCCCATCAAGTGCGCCGTGGTGGTCAAGATCGACGACGCCGGGCAGTACAGCTTCTTCAAGTCCGTTTGCCCGTAGCCTTCGGCTCGGAGCGAACGCGCCCCACGGCGCGGACGGGCTGATCCGATTCGACAAAAAGGCCCGGGGCCCCCTCGGCCCCGGGCCTCAATCTGCACCGGGAGTCCCGCATATGAACCTCAACGTCTTGGTTCAGAACCTCATCAACGCCCTGCAGTTCGGCAGTTTCTACGCCATCATCGCCCTGGGCTACTCGATGGTCTATTCCATCCTGATGCTCTTCAATTTCGCCCACGGCGACATCTTCATGACCGGAACCTACATCGGTTACGGCATCGCCACGCTGCTCATCGGTCTGTCCGCCGCGGGCGTCATCGTCCTGCCCACCTGGATCATCCTGGCCCTGACCATCCTCTTCTCCATGGGGCTCACCGCCCTGCTGGGCATGCTGGTGGAGCGCGTGGGCTACCGGCCCCTGCGCGAGGCCCCGCGCGCCTCCGCGGCCATCACCGGCCTGATGATCGGCATCATCCTGGAGACCGGCGTGCTGGCCATCGCCGGCGGGCAGAAGCTCAGCTTCCCCTCCCTCATCAAGGTCTCCACCTTCACCGTGGGCGGCATCTTCCTCACCAACATCAAGGTGATGATCGTGGTGGTCTCCCTGGTGCTCATGCTGCTCATGCACCTGTTCGTGCAGCGCACCAAGTGGGGCATGGCCATGCGCGCCATGGCCTACGACTTCGGCGTGGTCCCGCTCATGGGCGTGCCCGTGAACACCATCGCCAAGCTGACCTTCGCCCTGGGCTCCGGCCTGGCGGCCGTGGCGGGCATCATGTTCGGCCTGGCCTACCCGGTGCTCAACCCCTACATGGGCATCATTTATGGTTGGAAGGCGTTCGTGGCGGCCATCCTGGGCGGCCGCGGCTCCATCATGGGGGCCTGCATCGCGGGCTACCTGCTGGGGCTCATCGAGGTCTCGGTGGCCATGTTCTTCCCCTCCACCTACCGCGACCTCATCGCCTACTCCATCGTGCTCGTCATCCTGGTCTTCCGGCCCCATGGCCTGTTCGGCGAGGCCTACAGCGCCCGCCTGCGCCTGTAGTCGCCGGCCTCCCGAATCAATGGCACCAACCATTTCAAGGAATTACCAATGAATATGCAATATTCCGATCCGCAGGCCCGGGCGGGGGCATGGCGGCGGCTGCGGGCCGCCCTGGCCACCGTGCCCCTCATGAGCTGGCTGGTGGGGGCGCTGGTGGCGGTGCTGCTGGAGCACTTCATCGGCGAATCCCTGGCCGAAGGCCTGGGGCTGCGCAAGATCCCGGTGCTCTTCGGCATCAACACCACCTTCAAGGCCATCGCCGAGCTCATCGACGGGCTGTTCGGCTCCAAGACGCTGGACCTGGGCGTGCTCTGGCAGATCCCCGCGGCCCTGGCCTACACCCTGGCCGTCTACGTGGTCCCCATGGGGCTCATCATGCGCTTCACCCGCGGCGTGGCCAACGCCCTGGCCGGGGGGCTCCTGCGGATGCCCATGATCGTCTCGGCCCTGCTGCACTTGGTCGTGCTGTACGTGGTGCTCCACTACTGGACCGACCTCAGCGACTACCGGCTCATCACCCTGAAGCTGATCCTGGTCTCCATCCTGCTCACCCTGAGCCTGAACCTCATCAACGGCTACATGGGCGAGTTCTCGTGCTCGCACCCGGGCTTCATGGCCCTGGGCGCGTACATGGCCTCGGTGTTCAGCCTGTGGCTGTTCACCAACGACCGCATGTTCGGCGAGGCGGTGTTCTCCACCGGCGCGGCCACCTTCTTCTTCCCGGTGGGGCTCTTCTTCGGCGGTCTGGCCGCCGCGGCCGGGGCGCTGCTGGTGGCCATCCCCTCGTTCAAGACGCGCGGGGACTACCTGGCCATCATCTCCCTGGCCTTCCTGTTCATCGTCAAGAGCTTCCTGGAGAACCTGGAGCTGGTGGGCGGCCCGCGCGGGCTCTCCAGCCAGCCGGACTGCGCCAGCCTGCCCATGGTCTTCGGCGTGGTGGTCTTCGGGGTCTGGGTCATGAACAACTTCGTGACCTCCACCCTGGGCAAGGCCATGAACGCCGTGCGCGACGACGAGTCCGCGGCTGAGGCCATGACCGTGGACACCCGCAGCACCAAGATGCAGGCCTTCCTCTTCGGCGCCTTCTGGGCCGGGGTGGCGGGCGGGCTTTTCGCCCACATCATGCGCTACATCTCGCCCGCCATGTTCGGCCTGCAGAATCTGGCCGAGACCCTGGCCATGGTCTACTTCGGCGGGCTCAACTCGGTCTACGGCTCCATCGTCGGCGCGGTGAGCATCTCGGTGCTGTCCGAGGCCCTGCGGCCCCTGCAGATCCTCAAGTGGATCTGCATCCCGCTGCTGCTCATCCTGGTGATGATCTACCGCCCCCGCGGCCTGGTCTCCTTCAAGGAGTTCAACGTCCGCAAGATGCTCAGCCCCCGCGGGGAGCGGGCCTAGGAGGACGCCATGGCGCTACTTGAAGTCATCGGCATGGGACACAGCTTCGGCGGCCTGCGGGCGGTGGACGGCTTCGACCTGACCATCGACCCGGGCGAGATCGTGGGGCTCATCGGCCCCAACGGCGCGGGCAAGACCACCATCTTCAACCTCATCACCGGCATCTATCGGCCCACGGACGGCCGCGTGCTCTTCGACGGGCGCGACATCGTCGGGCTCAAGCCCCACGAGATCGCCTCCCTGGGCCTGGCCCGGACCTTCCAGGAGATGCGCCTGTGGCGGCACATGAGCGTGCTCGACCACGTGAAGATGGCCCGCTACAGCAAGTTCACCTACGGGCTCTTCGGGGCCTTCTTCGACACGGGCCGGCGCGAGCGCGAGGAGCGCGAGGCCACGGAGCTGGCCCACGAATACCTGGGCATGTTCGGCGTGGACGAGTTCGCGGACCAGTGGGTGGTCAACCTGCCCTACGGCGTGGCCCGCCGGGTGGAGATGGCCCGGGCCATGGCCACCGAGCCCAAGCTGCTCTTCCTGGACGAGCCCACCGTGGGCATGACCCCGGACGAACTGGACGACATGATCGAGGTGGTCCGCCAGGCGCACCAGCGCTTCGGCCTGGCCATCTTCCTCATCGAGCACCGCCTCAAGGTGGTGAGCGAATTGTGCCAGCACGTGCTGTGCCTGAACTTCGGCCAGGTCATCGCCGAGGGCACGCCGCAGCAGGTGCAGAACCATCCCAAGGTCATCGAGGCCTATCTGGGGGACGAGAAGGTGGTGGAGGTGGTGTCATGATGTTGCTGACGGCAGAGAATCTCCACGTCTCCTACGGCCGGATCAAGGCCCTGCAGGGCATCGACTTCGGCCTGGAGGAAGGGGAGATCACCACCATCATCGGGGCCAACGGCGCGGGCAAGACCACCACGCTCAAGGCCATCTCCCGCCTGGTGCCGGCCGAGCCCGGCAGCAAGCTCATCTTTGACGGCAAGGATCTGAGCGCCTACAGCCCGGAAAAGGTGGTGAGCGAGCTGGGCATCAGCCACGTGCCCGAGGGCCGGCGGCTGTTCGGCAACCTCACCGTGCTGGACAACCTCAAGCTGGCCGCCTACGCCCGCAAGGACTCCGAACAGGTGGTCAAGGACATCCGGCGCGTCTTCGCCATCTTCCCCCGTCTGGACGAGCGGCGGGACCAGAAGGCGGGCACCATGTCCGGCGGCGAGCAGCAGATGCTGGCCGTGGGCCGGGCCTTTGTGAGCGGGCGGCGGGTGATGCTCCTGGACGAGCCGTCCATGGGCCTTTCCCCGCTTTTGATGCAGCGCGTGTTCGACGCCCTGGCCGAGATCAACAGGGAAGGCACCACCATCCTGCTGGTGGAGCAGAACGCCCGCATGGCGCTGCGCTTCGCCAAGTACGCCTACCTGCTGCAGAACGGACGGGTGGCCAAGCATGGCCTGACCAAGGACCTCATGGACGATCCCGAGGTCAAGAAGGTCTACCTGGGCGGCTAGGTCTCCGGGCCCGCCGCCGTCGTTCCGGGAGCCCGGAATGCGGCCTGCGGCAGGGCCTCGCGGGGCCGTGTGTTTTCCGAAGTCGTCGTATCCGGGAGCCGGCGGGACACCCCGCCGGCTCCTTTGCGTCGGACGCCCCGGGACGGACATATGGAGGGAGCCCGCCGGGTTCGGGCTTGAAATGCCGCCCCGGGCGGTTTACCGTCCCTACTGCCCCTTTTCCGGCCCGGCGTCCCCGCGCCCGGGGCCCGCATCATTCATCAGAGGAGCTCAACAATGCAGGATGTTAACGGATTCATGAACGATATGTGGCAGACGGCGTCGCTTTGGGTGGGCGTATACGGCCTGCGGCTGGTGGTGGCCCTGGTCATCCTGGCCGTGGGCATGTACGTGGCCCGGCGGCTGGCCTCGGTGAGCGGGCGGCTCATGCTCCGCGCCGGGGTGGAGGAGACCCTGTCCATCTTCCTGAGGAAGATCCTCTATTACTGCATCGTGGCCGCCGTGGTGGTGGCCGCCCTGGGCCAGGTGGGCATCAACGTCACCTCCTTCCTGGCCGTCTTGGGCGCCGCCGGCCTGGCCGTCGGCCTGGCCCTGAAGGACTCGCTCTCCAACTTCGCGGCCGGGGTGATGCTCATCCTGAACCGCTTCTTCCGGGTGGGCGACTTCGTCACCGTGGCCGGGGTCTCGGGCACGGTGAAGGCCATGAGCATCTTCAACACCGAGCTGACCACCGGGGACAACCAGCGCATCTTCGTGCCCAACTCCAGCATCCTGGGCTCGGTCATCGTCAACACCTCGGCCAATCCCACCCGGCGCGTGGACATGGTCTTCGGCATCGGCTACGGCGACGACATCGACGCGGCCCGGGCCGCGATCCTGGAGCTCATCGCCCAGGACTCCCGCATCCTGTCCGACCCCGCGCCCACGGTGGCGGTGTCCGAGCTGGCCGACTCCAGCGTGAACTTCGTGGTGCGCCCCTGGGTGAACGCGGCGGACTACTGGGCGGTGCGCTTCGACTTCACGGAGAAGGTCAAGAAGGCCTTCGACGCCAAGGGCATCTCCATCCCCTTCCCGCAGCAGGACGTGCACATGCACCACGTGGGCTGAGCCCGCGCG
>JBFWIY010000053.1:0-10129 GCA_050255855.1 Desulfovibrionaceae bacterium | reverse complement strand
TCGTCCCCAGCAGGGGTGGCTGAACAGCCTGAGATGATACCCTTAGAACCTGATCCGGATCATACCGGCGAAGGGAGCTGGGCTTTGAATCTCGCGCCGCTGCCGTCTTCCTCCGGGAAGGCGGCGTTTGTTTTTCGGCGCGCGGCCGCCCCCACCAACCGCAACTCCGGAGGTGGGAACATGACCCGCATGCAGCTGGCCCGGCAGGGCCGCATCACCGATGAAATGACCGCCGTGGCCGCCCGCGAGGGCGTCGCCCCCGAGGCCGTGCGCGACGGCCTGGCCGCGGGAACCCTGGTCATCCCGCGCAACGCCCGGCGCGCGCTCGCCGAGCCCCGCGCCGTGGGCCGGGGGACCACGGTGAAGGTCAACGCCAACATCGGGGCCTCGCCCCACCGCTCCGACCCGGCCGAGGAGCTGGCCAAGCTCGACGCCGCCGTGGCCGCCGGGGCCGACTCGGTCATGGACCTCTCCCTGGGCCCGGACCAGATCCGCATCCGCCGGGCCGTGCTGGAGCGCTCGCCCGTCATGGTGGGCACGGTGCCCATCTACCAGACCGCCTTCGAGCTCTCGGCCCGCCGCCGGGACCTGGCCGAGATGACCGCCGACGACTTCCTGGCCACGGTGCGCCGCCAGGCCGAGGAGGGCGTGGACTTCATGACCATCCACAGCGGCGTGACCCGTTCGGCCGTGGCGGCCATGCACGCCCAGGGCCGGGTGCTGGACGTGGTGAGCCGGGGCGGGGCCATGCTGGTGGACTGGATGCGCCGCACCGGCCGCGAGTCGCCCCTGTTCGAGCGCTTCGACGACATCCTGGACATCCTGGCCGAGCACGACGTGACCCTCTCCCTGGGCGACGGCATGCGGCCCGGGGCCACGGCCGACGCCGGGGACTGCGCCCAGACCGCCGAGCTGCTCACCTTGGCCGAGCTCACCCGCCGGGCCTGGGAGCGCGGGGTGCAGGTCATCATCGAGGGCCCGGGCCACGTGACCCTGGACAAGATCGCCGAGCAGATGAAGTTGCAGAAGACCCTGTGCGGCGGCGCGCCGTTCTACATCCTCGGCCCGCTGGTCACGGACGTGGCCGCCGGGCACGACCACATCGCCGGGGCCATCGGCGGGGCCGTGGCCGCCCTGCACGGGGCGGACTTCCTCTGCTACGTCACCCCGGCCGAGCACCTGCGCCTGCCCACGGTGGCGGACGTGCGCGCGGGCGTCGTCGCCTCGAAGATCGCGGCCCACGCCGCGGACCTGGCGCGGGGCAACCCCGCGGCCCGGGCGCGCGACCTGGCCATGTCCCGGGCGCGCAAGGCCCTGGACTGGGAGCGCCAAATGGAGCTGGCCCTGGACCCGGCCACGGCCCGGGCCGCGCGCGGCGCCAGCGGCATCGGCGACGAGGACGTCTGCACCATGTGCGGGGAGTTCTGCGCCATCAAGCGGCTGCGGTAGGCGCGCCCGGCCCGCATGCGGGGCCCGCCGCCCGCCGCCCGCCGTCCGGCGGGCCCCGTCCCGTGTCGCGCCGGGGCGGCGCGCGGCCGCGGTGAAAATCCGGTGAAAGGTTCGCGTGGGGCCTTGGCTTGTATGGTTTGTTCTGTTATTCTTTCCCCAAAATCAAAAGAGGCCGTCATGTTTCGGATTTCATTTTTCGCACTGGGGTTGCTCCTGCTGGCCGCGCCGGTCCTGGCGGAGGATTTCGTCGGGTCGGTCCGGACGCTCAAGGGGGAGGCCGAGATCCTTCGGCAGGGGGAGACCGTGTCGCCGAAACTGGGCGACTACGTCTACCAGGGGGATGAGCTGCGCACCGGGGACGGCTCCCTGGGGGTCATGTTCCGCGACGACACCTCCATCGCCCTGGGCCCGCGCACGGACATCGTGGTGGACGAATTCGTGTTCGACCCGGCCGGGAAGAACGTCCGGTTCGCCACGGAGATGGTCAAGGGCTCGGCCCTGTTCGTCACCGGCCAGATCGCCCGGGTCAATCCCGAGGCCTTCAGCCTGGGCACCCCCAAGGCCAACATCGGCATCCGAGGCACCAAGTTCCTCGTGACCGTCAAATAGGGATCGCCATGCGCCTGAACTCATTGTTTCTTTTTGCGTTGCTGCTGTTCCTGCCCGCCTGCGCCGAGACGGTGATCCTGCTGCCCAACGACCAGGGGCACACCGGGGCCGTGGTGGTCACGCCCAAGCAGGGGAGCCCGGCGGTCCTGGACCAGCCCTATTCGGCGGTGGACGCCACCGATACGGCCGTGGGCAAGCCCTACCAGCTGACCGAGCAGCAGGTCCGGGACCGCTACGCCGAGACCCTGAACGCCCAGCCGGAGGCCCCGGCCAAGTTCATGCTCTACTTCTATTTCGACGACACCAAGCTCAAGCCCGAGTCCGAGGGGCTGATGGCGGACATCATGGCCGCCTACCGCGACCGCAAGTCCACGGACGTGAGCGTGGTGGGCCATTCCGACCGCTCCGGCGACCGGCAGTACAACTACACCCTGTCCAAGCGCCGGGCCGAGGCCGTGGCCAAGCAGCTCAAGGCCCTGGGCATGGACCCGGCGGTCATGGAGATCACCTCCCACGGCGAGGAGAACCCGCTGGTGCCCACGGCCGACGACGTGGCCGAGCCCCGCAACCGGCGCGTGGAGGTCACGGTCCGCTGACGGCGGGGCGGCGTCGCCTCCCGGCGGCCGCGCCGTTTTCCTCCCCCTGCGCCGCCCCGGCACATGGGCGTTGACTTGCGCGCCCGCCCGGTGAATCATCCGCGCCCGGAGGTCGAGCGTGGGAAATTTCGTGCTGCTCGGGGTGTGCTTCCTGGCCGGGGTGCTGCTGCGGCGCTTCCGGCTCGTGCCGGAGAACGCCGCCCAGACGGTGAACGCCGTCATCATCTACGTGTCCCTGCCCGGCGTGGCCCTGAACTACGTGCATGGCCTGCCCATGACCGCGGACATGCTCGGCCTGGCGGCCATGGGCTGGATCGTCTTCTTCGCGGGCTGGGGCTGCTTTGTCCTGCTGGGCCGCGTCCTGGGCTGGGACCGCAAGACCGTGGCCTGTCTGACCCTCACCGCCGCCCTGGGCAACACCTCCTTCGTGGGCCTGCCCATGATCGAGGCCTTCTACGGCCACCAGTGGATGGGCCCGGGCCTGCTGGCGGACCAGGCCGGGACCTTCATGGCCCTGTGCCTGGCGGGCATCCCCCTGGCCGCGGTGGCCGCGGGCGGGCGCGCGGCCCCGGGGACCACCCTGCGGCGCGTCTTCCTCTTCCCGCCCTTCCTGTTCATGCTGATCGCCCTGGCCCTCAAGCCCCTGGCCTATCCGGACTGGGCGGACGCCGTGCTCAAGGCCCTGAGCGCCACCCTGACCCCGCTGGCCCTGCTCTCGGTGGGGCTCACCGTGCGCTTCGGGGCCCTGCGTGGCCGGGTGCGGCCGCTCGTCGCCGGGGTGGCCTACAAGATGCTCCTGGCCCCGCTGCTCATCTTCGCCCTGTACGTGGGCCTGCTCGGGCTCAGCGGCACCATGGTCAAGGTCACGGTGTTCGAGGCGGCCATGCCGCCCATGGTCACCGGCGGGATCATCAGCATGCAGCACGGCCTGGACCCGGACCTGGCCGGGCTGCTGCTCGGCGTGGGCATCCCCCTCATCTTCGCCACCTCCTGGCTCTGGTTCGGCGTTCTCCAGACGGTCTGAGCCGCCGGGCGGCCGGGCAGGGGGGCGGTTTCCGGAAATCGCGCACCCGGCTTCGCATGATCCGCGTCCGGGCGCGGCGCTTTTCCCGAATCATCGCCCGGAACACCCCGAATCCGCCGTCCGTCCCCGCAGGCCTTCGCCCGTGGCGTCGGACGGCCCGCGGCCTTCCGTCTTCCTTCCTTCTTTCCGCCGCCAAGAAAATCCGGCCAAACGCACATTGTCTGAAAACGCCCGTTCCCCGGGCGATCCGGCGGACCCTGGCCGGACGGCCGGAGCGTTCCGGCCGGATTTTCGCCGTCCCCGGCCTGCCGGGCGTGCGATTTCCCGTCCCCCGGGCCGCCGGGCGAAATGGCCCGTTTTTGCAATTATTGTCAAAACGGCTATGGTTTTTCCGTGCCCGCCGGGGCGTCCGGCGGGCCGTCCCCATCGCCATGACAGCCCGAGGATTCGCCCATGTCCCACAGCCCCGCCCTGCATTTCGTCTCCCAGGCCCAGCGCCATTTCGGCTGGAACCGCGACCTTGAACCCGTGCTCACCGTGCGCCCCGGCGAGGTGGTGGAGGTGGACACCGTGGACGCGGGGGGCGGCCAGCTGGACGCCTCGTCCACGGTGGCGGACGTGGGCCGCTTCGACTTCAGCGGCATCAATCCCACCTTCGGCCCCATTTTCGTGGAGGGGGCCGAGCCCGGCGACGCCCTCAAGGTCGTCATCCTGGACCTCAAGACCGCGGACTGGGGCTGGACCGCCAACATCCCCGGGTTCGGCCTGCTGGCCGACCGCTTTCCCGAGGCGGCCCTGCACATCTGGCGGCTGGACCCGGCCACCGACGCCCCCACGGCCTTCGGGCCCGGCGGGGTGGTGCCGGTGCGGCCCTTCCCGGGCATCATGGGCAACGCCCTGCCCGAGCCCGGGGTGCACAGCGTGGTGAACCCCCGCGCCTACGGCGGCAACATGGACACCCGCGACATGACCGTGGGGGCCGAGGTGCTCCTCCCCGTGGGCGTGCCCGGAGCGCTCTTCTCCTGCGGCGACGGCCACGCCGCCCAGGGCGACGGCGAGATCTGCGGCACGGCCATCGAGACGCCCATGCGCATGACCCTGCGCCTGGACCTGGTGAAGGGCGCGGGGCTGCGCTTTCCCCGCTTCACCACCCCGGGCCGGGCCGCCTGCGGCCTGGGCGGGGAAGGGTACGACGTGACCATGGCCATGGGCCCGGACCTGCTGCAGAACGCCCGGGACTGCGTGTCCGACATGGTGGACAAGGTGGCGGCCGAGCGGGGCATGGCCCCGGTGGACGCCTACATGCTGTGCAGCGTCTGCGCCGGGCTGCGCATCAGCGAGATCGTGGACGCGCCCAACTGGATCGTGTCCTGCTACTTCCCCCGGGCCGTGTTCCAGGGCTGAGGGCGGCCGGTGGCCGGACCCGCCCGGCCTTTTCGCGCCGGGCCGGGTTCGTTGGTTTTGCATCGAAAAAAATGCCGCGGCGTTGCATTTTTTTCGGATACGCCCGGATGCATCGCCGCTTTCCTCGATGGTTCGGCCGGGACGTGGCGTTTTCCAGGTTCATGGGTGCCCGTCGGCGCGTGATCTGGGCGTGTTGCAATGAAAAGCCTTGTGATTGAATACCGTTGAACGTTTTGCATTATTTGTAAAATGCGCGCATGGTGGAGCCGTTCCGGTTCGGGCGGCGGCGACACCGGACGGGCAACCCCAACCCCGGCGCGAGGCGACATGAACTTCGACAGCTACGACATCGGGAACTATTTCGACGAGATGTTCGAGGCCCCGGGAAAGCCCCGGCCCTGGGCCCGGCTGCTCACGGAGAAGATCCACAGCCTGAGCATCGGCGAGATCCTGGCCCGCCAGGAGGCCGCGGAGATGGCCTTCTTCGACCTGGGCATCACCTTCACGGTCTACGGCAACGAAGAGGGCACCGAGAAGATCTTCCCCTTCGACATCATCCCCCGCATCATCGACGCCGCCCAGTGGGAGGTCCTGGACCGCGGGCTCAAGCAGCGCATCCGGGCCCTGAACCTGTTCATCGACGACATCTACCACGACCAGAAGATCGTGGCCGACGGCGTGGTCCCGGCGGAGATCATCGAGACCGCGGACGGGTATTTCCGCGAGTGCCGGGGCATCAACCCGCCGGGCGGGGTGTGGTGCCACATCACCGGCACGGACCTGGTGCGCGACGCCGAGGGGCAGTTCCGCGTGCTGGAGGACAACCTGCGCAGCCCCTCGGGCGTCTCCTACGTCATGGCCAACCGCCGCATCCTGAAGCGGACCTTTCCCCAGGTCTTCGCCCAGGCCGGGGTCCGGGCCGTGGAGGACTACCCGGCCAACCTGCTCCAGACCCTCTACGACGTGGCCCCCCAGCGCGTGAGCGGCCCGGTCTGCGCCCTGCTCACCCCCGGGGTCTACAACTCCGCCTACTACGAGCACTCCTACCTGGCCCAGCAGACCGGCATCCAGCTGGTGGAGGGGCGCGACCTGGTGGTGGAGAACCACCAGGTGTTCATGCGCACCACCCGCGGGCTCCAGCGGGTGGACGTCATCTACCGCCGGGTGGGGGAGGACTACCTGGACCCCCTGGTCTTCCGGCCCGAGTCCCTGCTGGGCGTGCCGGGCATCATGGACGCCTATCGCCGGGGCAACGTCACCCTGGTCAACGCCCCGGGCACCGGCGTGGCCGACGACAAGGTGGTCTACGCCTACGTCCCGGAGATCATCAAATATTACCTGGGCGAGGAGGCCATCATCCCCAACGTGCCCACCTACCTGTGCTGGCGCGACGAGGACCGGGCCTACGTGCTGGACCACCTGGACAGCCTGGTGGTCAAGGCGGCCAACGAGTCCGGCGGCTACGGCATGCTGGTGGGCCCGCACTCCACCAAGGCCGAGCAGGCGGACTTCGCCGGGCGCATCCAGGCCCGGCCGCGCAACTACATCGCCCAGCCCACGGTGCAGCTCTCCCGGGTGCCGGTCATCGTGGGGCGCGGCTTCGAGGGCCGCCACGTGGACCTGCGGCCCTACGTGCTCTATGGCCGGGACATCCACGTCATCCCCGGCGGGCTGACCCGCGTGGCCCTGAAGAAGGGCTCCCTGGTGGTCAACTCCTCCCAGGGCGGCGGCAGCAAGGACACCTGGGTGCTCTCGCGCTGAGGCGCGGACGCCCCGCATTTCATAGGAGGCAGCATGCTCTCGCGCGTCGCGGATGCGGTCTACTGGATGAGCCGGTATCTGGAGCGGGCCGTGAACCTGGCCCTGTTCGTGGACATCAACTGGCAGCTGACCCTGGACACCCCGGAGCGCTACGGGGAGCAGTGGGAGCCCCTGGTGGCCACCACGGGCGACCGGGCCTGGTTCTTCGAGCACTACGACGCCCCCACCCAGGAGAACGTCATCAATTTTCTGACGTTCGACATGAACTACGCCAACTCCATCCGCTCCTGCCTGCGCCTGGCGCGGGAGAACGCCCGCACCGTGCGCGAGATGATCCCCACCGAGATGTGGGAGGAGATCAACATCTTCTACCACACCGTGGAGCACGCCGCGGCCCGCTTCCGGGAGGTGACGGCCAACCCCTTCACCTTCTGCACCATGATCAAGCGCCGGGACTTCGTGCTCAGCGGCATCACCGCGGCGGCCATGCCCCGGGACGAGGCCTTCCACTTCCTCCAGATGGGCCGCATGCTGGAGCGGGCGGACAAGACCTCCCGGCTGGTGGACGTGAAGTACTTCCTGCTGCTGCCCTCGGCCCAGGACGTGGACACCACCCTGGACCACATCCAGTGGAGCGCGCTCCTCAAGGCGGCCTCGGCCTTCCAGACCTACCGCCACGCCTACGGGCCCATCCAGCCCGCCCGGGTGGCCGAGCTGCTGCTCCTGGACCACGAGTTCCCGCGCGCCGTGCTGCACTGCCTGACCCGGGCCCAGCGCGGCCTGCACGAGATCACCGGCACCCCGGTGGGGCATTTCTCCAACCTGGCCGAAAAGCTCCTGGGCCAGCTGGTGGGCGAACTCTCCTTCGAGTCGGTGGAGGACATCATCAAGTCCGGGCTGCACGAGTTCACGGACAACCTCCAGACCCGCATGAACGAGGCCGACGGGGCCATCGTCCGCACCTTCTTCTCGCCCCTGCCCCCGCTTGACTCCCCCGGGGAACAATGAGAGAAGCCGAGCCATGACATTCTGCCTGGGAATCTCGGTGGCCGAAGGCCTGGTGGGCATCGCCGACACCCGCATCACCTC
Source organism: Desulfovibrionaceae bacterium (assembly GCA_050255855.1). Lineage (GTDB taxonomy): Bacteria > Desulfobacterota > Desulfovibrionia > Desulfovibrionales > Desulfovibrionaceae. Next base: position 2,197 of record JBFWIY010000053.1, on the reverse strand, counting down.
CGGCAACGAGATCATCGCCGCCCGCAAGGTGACCACCTATCAGAACGGCTACGGGGCCTTCTTCGTCATGACCTCGGGGCTGCGCGGCGTCCGGGACAAGATGATGACCTACTTCGAGGAGCGCATGGAGGAGCTGTCCGAGCCCCCCAACAAGCTCTACAAGGTGGTCAACCTCATGGCCGAGGCCCTGCGCCGGGTGGCCAAGGAGGACAAGGAGCACCTGGACGAGGCCGGGCTGCACTTCAACCTGCACGCCCTGGTGGGCGGCCAGCTCAAGGGCGACGCCAAGCACAAGCTCTACCTGCTCTATCCCGAGGGCAACTGGGTGGAGGTGGGCGAGGGCACGCCCTACCACATCATCGGCGAGAGCGGCTACGGCAAGCCCGTGCTGGACCGCACCCTCAAGCATACCGACTCCGTGAAGTTCGCCCTCAAGGTGGGCTGCCTGGCCTTCGACTCCACGCGCATCTCCGCCTCGGACGTGGACTTCCCCGTGGACGTGGTGCTCTACTGGAGCCAGAGCCACGAGATCGTGGAGCACCGCTTCGAGGCCCACGACCTGGCCGACATCTCCAAATGGTGGCAGGACAACCTGCGCCGCAACGTCAACGAACTGCCCTCCGAATGGGTGGAGAAGATCGCGGCCAAGCTCCAGCGGGTGCGCACCCGTGTGGACGGAGGCTGCGGGGCGTCCTGACCGTGCATCTCGTTCTTGAGCATCGCACCGCCTACGTCTTTTCCCGTCCGGTCTTCCTGGAGCCCCACGTCATCCGCCTGGCCCCGCGGCCGGACCCGGCCCAGCGCGTCCTGGACTTCCGCCTGGACCTGGACCCCGCCCCGGCCGGACGCTGGGACGGCCTGGACGCCGAGGGCAACCACGCCGTCCAGGTCTGGTTCGACGGCCTGCACTCCGAGCTGGGCATCCGCACCCGCCTGGAGGTGGAGACCCGGCGCGACAATCCCTTCGCCTTCCTGCCCGTGGCCGCCGGGGCCGTGCTGCCGCCGGAATTGACCCCGGCCCATGCCCTGGCCCTGAGCCCCTGCCTGCGCCGCATCCCGGGCCTGGGCGGGGCTGCGGACGCCCCGGCCGCCCTGGCCGCGGAGCTGGCCCGGGGGGTGGCCGCCGTGGAGGGCGGGACCCTGGAGTTTCTGCTGGCCCTCAACGCCCGGCTCCACGGCTCGCTGGCCCGGCTGGTGCGCCGCGAGCCGGGGCTCCAGACCCCGGCCGAGACCCTGGAGCAGGGGCGGGGGGCCTGCCGCGACCTGGCCGTGCTGTTCATGGACGTCTGCCGCTGCGCGGGCGTCCCGGCGCGCTTCGTGTCCGGCTACCACCTGGGGGCCGCGGGGACCGAGGCGGACGAGCGCGACCTGCACGCCTGGGCCGAGGCCTGGGTGCCCGGGGCTGGCTGGCTGGGCTTCGATCCCACCCAGGGGCTGCTGGCCGCGGCGCAGCACGTGGCCCTGGCCGCCTCCCACGACCCGGCCCTGGCCGCGCCCCTGTCGGGCAGCTTCCGCGGCACCGGGGCCCTGGCCCGGCTGGAGCACGAAATCATCGTCTATCCCGCGGGCTGAGCCCCGCGCCGGACGTCGAGACGCCCCGTCGCACATGCGGCGGGGCGTCGGCGGCGTCCCGGGTCCCGGACGAATCAGGCGAACTGGTCGAGAATGGTCCCGCGGCCGGTGTCGGCGGCGTCGGGGACGCTGGTCTGCAACGCTTGGCTCGAATCGGGTTTCGCGGCCGAATGGCCGTCCTGGGTCATGATGTCCACGGAGGCGGCGACGCTCTGGGCTCCGAAGGCCTGGGGGCCGGAGATGCCGGAGCTGGAGGATTCGTAGCCGCCGAGGGAAGATACATCCATGCGGTCTGCACCTCCTCTGCCCGGGGACCGGAATACGCCTTATGGTCTTTTCGGCCGGATCCCGTCACGACTTTAGGGTCCGGCGCAAAAAAAAGGCCCCGCAGCCAAAGCCGCGGGGCCGGAAATCCTGTCGGGGCCAGGGCGGTCAGACGCCCACGACGCCCTTGGTCCGGTCCTTTTCCTTGCCCGGGCCGTGGCCCTTGTCCTTGTCCTTTTCTTTGTCCTTATCCTTGCCCTTGCCGTGGTCCTGGTCCTGATCGCGGTCCTGGTCCCGCTGCCGGTTCAGCTCCTGGTCGCGCTTGGCCTTTTCGGCGGCGCGCTCCACCGGGTCGCCCCGG
>JBFWIY010000052.1:0-10197 GCA_050255855.1 Desulfovibrionaceae bacterium | reverse complement strand
CCAGCCGGTTCAGCCGCCCGTAGGCCTCGCTCCCGGTCTTGAGGTCCTTCTTGCGCTTGATGAAGGCGGGCGGGTCGATGCTCGCCAGGGCGAACCCGCGCCGGGGCAGCCCGGCCAGCAGGTCGAAGGCGTCGCCGCGCGCGGTCTGGACCCGGTCCGCCACGCCGCAGCGCCGGGCGTTCTCGGCCACGGCGTCCAGGGCGGCCTGGGAGGCGTCCAGGCAGAGCACCTGGGGCGCGCCCAGCACCGCGGCCCGCACCCCCAGCGCGCCCGCATAGCAGCAGCAGTCCAGCACCGGGCCGCCGTCCTTGCCCGTGGCGGCCGCGGCCAGGTCCGAGGCGCGCCGCCGCACCTCGCGCATGTCGTAGTACCAGCCGGTCTTCTGGCCCGCGGCAAAGGGCGCGGTCAGGGTCAGCCCGGACTCGCGCACCTCGATCCAGTCCGGGGTCTCCCCCTCGCTGCGCACCGTGCGCGGCAGGCCCTCCAGCTCGCGGGCGGCCGTGTCCAGCCGCAGCAGCACCCCGCGCGGGGCGAGCAGCCGGTGCAGGGCCTCCAGCACCTGGGGCAGGAGCCGGTCCATGCCCGCGGTGTTGGCCTGGACGCTGAGCACGTCGCCGAAGCGGTCCACGATGAGCCCGGGCAGTTCGTCGCCCTCGGCGTGGACCAGGCGGTAGTACGGCTCGGCGAAGAGCCGCTCGCGCAGGGTGAGGGCCCGGGCCAGCCGGGCGTGGATCAGCGCCCCGTCCACGGCCTGGCGCGGGTTGCGCGTGAGCATGCGGCAGCAGATCAGGGTGCCCGGGTTCACCAGGCCCACGCCCAGGGGCTGGCCGCGGAAGTCCAGAACCACGGCCGGGTCGCCCGGGGTGAAGCCCAGGAGCGAGGAGCGGGCGGTGTCCACCTCGTTGGAGAAGATCCAGAGGTGCCCGGCGCGCAGGCGGCGGTCTTCGCCCTTCTTCAGGGTCAGGGTCGGCAGGGAGTCGTGCATGACGGGCGGTTGTACACCGCCCCGGCCCGGGACGCCAGCCCCGGGCCGGGGCGTGCGGGCCAGCCGCTATTGGGGCCGGGCGTAGGTCACAGGGCCCTTGCCGTAGCCCACCCGGTCCAGCCACCAGCGCGGGTAGCCGGGCTCCTCCAGCTTGTCGGGCAGGTTCACGTAGCCGTCCGCGTACTTGACCACCAGCCGGTCGGCCAGGCTGCGCCAGGCGGCCAGCACCCGGTTGGCCGTGGCCATGCCGTAGGCCGTGAGGTGGGCGGTCTCGATGCCCGGCTTCTTCTTCCACAGGCGCAGGGCCTCGTCCTCCACCTTGGGCTGGTCCGCAAAGGCCACGGCCTCCAGGGCCTGCTGCAGGGGCAGGATATCGTCGTGGTACATGAGGTTGAAACGCAACCGCGCCCAGTTGGCCACGAAGTTGAAGGGCCACCACGCGCCGTCGCGCTGCGGGCCCTGGGGATCGCCGATGGACAACGCCTCGCTGATGCCGTTGGCCCCGGCGTACATGGGCATGAATACCGAGGTGTAGGACACGTCGGGCGCGAACCAGAGCACCCCGCCGATGGAGTCGGGCAGCCAGGACCGGCCCTGGCAGACATAGGTGTAGCCCTGGTAGAACACCGAGATGGGCCGCTCCCAGGCCCCGAACATGTCCTTCTTGTCGCTCACGTCGTTCTGGTTGCCGTCGTAGGGGCCGAGGTAGCGGTTGGGGCTGGCGAAGGGCCCGGCGGCGAGCCCCTGGCTCATGTCGAACTCGGTGCCCTCGTAGTGGTCGCGGTACAGGGCCGTCACGTCGGCCACGGAGAGCTTGGCGTCGGGCTTGAGCGAGAAGGGATAGGCGCGGGTGAAGCCGTCCTCCACCCAGGGGGAGAACTTGCGCGACGGGGCCACCCGGTCCATGACGCGCCAGACCCGGCGCAGGGAGTAGTAGGGATGGTTGTACTCGCCGTGGCTCACGGCGCGCAGCCAGTCCACGGGCCCGGCTTCCTTCCACCAGCCCAGGCGGGCCAGGGCCTCGCGCAGGCCGGGCGCGCTCATCTGGTCCGCGTTGCCCGGGATGAGGTCGCGGATGCGGAACTCGTTGGCCGCCACGAAGACGTGGCCGTCGGGCACGCGCTGGGCCGCCCAGGCCGCGGGCAGCTCCGCGTCGGGCAGGGCGCACATCTCCATGACCCAGGCCTCGTGCGGGTCGGCCACCAGCAGGGTCTCGCCCGTGCTGTAGTAGCCGTACTTCTCGATGATCCCGCCCATGAACTGCACGGCCTCGCGCGCCGTGGCGCAGCGCTCCAGGGCCAGGCGCGAGAGCTCGGAGGTGTAGAACATGCGCCCGGGCCCGGTCTCGGGCTCGAACTTGGCCCCGTCGGTGCACTCGCCGATCATGAGCTGGCGCTCGTTCATGATGCCGTAGTTGCCGTCGAAATAGGCGTAGGTATGGGCGGGCTGGGGGATCTCGCCCAGCAGCGCCGCCATGGCCGCGCCCTCGACGGCGTAGGCCTTGGCCCGGGAGGCGTCGGTGAGCCGCGGATAGCGGTAGTGCTCCTGGAAGACCTTGCGCATGTCGCCCGGGGCGTGGTCCCGGGCCGGGACGAAGATCAGGCGCTGGTCCCCCAGCTCGTCGTCGTCGCTGTGGGCCACGAGCATGGAGCCGTCCGCGCTGGCCCCGGGGGTGACGATCATGGTGGTGCAGGCCCGGGCCGGGGCGGGCAGGGCCGCGGCGAGCATCGAAACCAGCAGGGCCGACAGGACGGCCGGGATCAGGAAAAAGGATTTCGACATGGTTCCCCTCCTCCTGGCGGGGTGTGGGTCCGGATCATGGAGCAGCCTAGGGCGTTTCCCGGATTCTGACAACACATGGAGCAATCCGCGGCCAGGGCCGGTTCCCGGTGCGGGAGGCCGGGGTCCCGGCGGCGCGGCCGCTTTTCATTGCCTTTTCCCCCCCCGGGCGATACAAGTACCCTCCCCGCGTCGAGCCGCGGCCCGGCGCGGCCCCGAAAACATCCCGCACGGAGGCCGCCATGCGCACCCCATCCCCGGGCATCGCCCCGGAAGGCCTGCCGGTCATCGGCCTGGCCGCGTTCGCCACGCTGATCCTCGCCCTGCTCGGCTGGGCCCTGCCCGCCCTGCTGCTCCTCGTCTTCTCCGCCTTCAGCCTGTTCTTCTTCCGCGACCCGGTGCGCGTGCCGCCCATCGCCCCGGAGGGCAAGGCCGTGGCCGTGAGCCCGGCGGACGGCCGCATCGTGTCCGTGGGCCCGGCCCCGGACCCCTTCACCGGCGAGCAGCGCACCCGGGTCTGCGTGTTCATGAACGTCTTCAACGTGCACGTGAACCGCGCCCCGGTGGCGGCCCGGGTCCGGGCCATCCGCTACAATCCCGGAAAATTTATCAACGCCTCCTTCGACAAGGCCTCGGAATACAACGAGCGCTGCGCCGTGGGCCTGCGCGATGCGGCGGGCCGGGATTGGACCGTGGTGCAGATCGCGGGGCTCATCGCCCGGCGCATCGTGTGCCGCACCGAGCCCGGGGACGCCCTGGACCTGGGGGATCGGTTCGGCCTGATCATGTTCGGCTCGCGAGTTGACGTTTACCTGCCGGACGATTATGTTTCGAAGTTACGGATAGGTGACAAGGTGCTCGCCGGGATGACCGTCCTGGCCGAAGCGGACCTGGCGCCTGTCCCCGCCGAGTCCTGACGCCCGCCCGCCCTGCGCCCGCGCCGGACCCGACCACGACCGTGACGGCGGCGTGACGCGCCCCGCGGCCGGCGTAACGACGGCAACCGGGCCTGCGCCCAAAGAGGTGGCCATGTCCTTTCTTCCCAATCTGGTGACCTTCGCCAGCCTGTTCTGCGGGCTGCTCAGCATCATGTGGTCCGCCACCGGGCTCTACGAGCAGGCGGCCGTGGTCCTGCTGCTGAGCTTCCTGTTCGACGGCCTGGACGGCCGCCTGGCCCGGCTCACCAACTCCCAGAGCGAGATCGGCGGACAGCTCGACTCCCTGGCCGACCTGGTGGCCTTCGGCGCGGCTCCGGCCATGCTGCTCTATTTCTGGAAGCTCTCGGACCTGGGCTGGATCGGCGCCCTGGCCGCCTTCCTGTACACCGCCGGCGGGGCCTACCGCCTGGCCCGGTTCAACGTGCAGTCCATCGGCGTGTGCTCGCGCCACTTCACCGGCCTGCCCATCCCCGGGGCCGCCCTGGCCCTGGTGACCCTGGTGCTGGTGGGGCACGACGCCACCGGCGTCATGGCCGACCAGATGCTCACCGCCGCGGGCCTGGGCCTGCTGCCGGTGCTCGGCGTGCTCATGGTCAGCCGGGTGCCCTTCCTGTCGCTCAAGGACACCTCGTCCCTGCGCAGCCACCCCGTGGCCGTGGCCTTCGCCGTGCTGGCCCTGCTCACCCTGCTGACGCTCAACCTGCGCGTGTCCGGGTTCATCCTGGCCATGGCCTACGTGCTCTCCGGCCCGGTGGGCGGGCTCTTCACCATCCGCAACGCCCGCGCGGCGCGCCCCGGCGCGACCCAGGCCGAGGAGGACGACGAGGACGAGGCCCTGGCCGACCTGACCACCCTGACCGAGGAGCTCCACGCCGAAGAGGAGATGGAGGAAGTCACCCAGCTCCCCTAGGCCCACGACACGCGAGCCACGAAAAAGCGGGATTCCTCCGGGGAACCCCGCTTTTTTCATTCCCCCCACCCCAGCCCCACGGAGCCGCCCATGCTGCTGAAGATCGCCGACCATTCGGACATCGACGACGCCCTGGCCCTGCACTACCGCTACCAGATCGACTCCATCCCGGACGAGGACCGCAAGGACGGCTTCGTCACCACGCCCTTCACCCGGGAGGAGCTGGCGGCCCTCATCGACCGGGAGCGCGGCCTGTTCGTGGCCCGGGACGGGGGCCGGGTGACGGCCTACGTCATGGCCGCCTCGTGGGACTTCTGGTCGCCCTGGCCGCTGTTCGCCTTCATGATCCGGGAGCTCCCGGGCCTGAGCTACCGGGGGCGGCGGCTGAGCTGCGAAAACTCCTACCAGTACGGCCCGGTCTGCCTGGACAAGAGCGTCCGGGGCAGCGGGACGCTGGAGGCCATCTTCCACTTCGCCCGGCGGGAGATGGCCGCGCGGTTCCCGGTGCTGGTCACCTTCGTCAACCAGGTGAACGGCCGGTCCCTGGCCGCCCACACCCGGAAGCTCGGCCTGGACGTGATCCACGAGTTCGGGTTCAACAACAACCGCTACGCCGAGCTGGCCTGCCTGACCCGGGACGCGGAGCGGGATGTGAAGCAGGACGCCGAGCGGGACGTGGCCCGGAAATGAACACGGCGGGGCCCCGATGGGGGCCCCGCCGCGCTTCGGGTCCGTTCCGGCCGCGCCTACTCGGCCGCCGCGCCGAAGACCTTCTTGAGCACGCTGGTGGTCCACTGCACCGGGTTGTCCCGGATCTCCTTCTCCTGCTCGGCCATGACCACGAACAGGCCGTCCAGGGCCTTTTCCGTGACGTAGCTCTCCAGGTCCGTGAAGTCCGAGCCCACCAGGGGCGCGGCCGTGGCGGCCTTCTTGGCGAAGGCCGAGTAGGTCCGGGTCACGCCCGTGGACTGCATGGCCGTGGTGACGATGGGCTTGATGAGGGTGGTGAGGTCGTCGCTGGTGGTGCGCTCCAGGTACTGGGTGGCCGCGTCGTCCCCGCCGGTGAGCACGCCCTTGGCGTCCTCGATGCTCATGGCCTTGATGGCCTTGACGAAGATGGGCGCGGTCTGGCCCGCGGCCTGTTCGGCGGCGTGGTTCATGCTGGCGATGAAGTCGTCGGCCAGCTCGTCCTGGCCGAGCTTGCGCAGCACGGTCTCGGCCGGGGCCAGGCTGTCCGGCACCGGGATGCGCACCTTGAGGTTGTCCAGGAACCCGCCCGAGGCCCCCAGGGTCGAGGACGCGGTGTCCGCGGCCTTCTCCAGGGCCTGCTTGAGGCCGTCGACCACCTCGGAATCCGTCAGCCCGGACACGGCCGAGCTGGTGCCGGTGGTCGTGGCGGTCTTGGACTGGATCAGCTCCTTGCCCAGACTTTTGAGATTGCCCAGGTCGATGGCTCCGGCCGGGAGCGGGGCGAGCAGGGCCAGGCCCAGGGCCAGGGCCGCGAAGCGAGTGGTGATGCGCATGAAGGTCCTCCCCCGCGCGTGCGGCGCGGGCCGGTTTCGCCCGCGGCCCCCCGAATCCGGGGCGGGCCGCCGGGCGCGTGGCGACGCCGGGGCGGGGCCGTCGCTCCCCAGGCCCGGCCCACGCGGCCGGGTCAACGTCCGAACCCCACCCTTTTCCTAGCCCTTCGACCGGCCGGGGACAAGGCCCCGGGCCGCGCCGCCCCCGGCCGGGAAAAAAATCAACCGGCCCCTGCATATTCCTGTTGACGCCGTCCCGGCTCGGGCATATTGGTCCAACCAACGGCAATTGGTAGGACCAATTCCCTCCGGGGCCGACCCCGGGCAACCCAGGAGCCGCCCATGGCCCGATTCCAGGAAGTGCTCGAAAAGCTCAGCGCCCTCATCGAGTCCGGCTCGGTGCGCGGCGGGGAGAAGCTGCCCCCCGAGCGGGTCCTGGCCGAGACCTTCGGGGCCTCGCGCACCAGCGTGCGGGAGGCCATCCGCATCCTGGCCGAGCGCGGGGTGCTGGAGAGCCGCCAGGGCGACGGCACCTACCTGCGCGCCCCGGGCCCGGACACGGACCCGGACGGCCTGCGCCGGGCCTGCGCCGAGGCCTTTGACGAACATCGCCGCCGCCTGGGCGAGATCCTGGCCTTCCGGCGCATCCTGGAGCCGGGCGTGGCCGCCCTGGCCGCCCAGAACATCGCCCCGGCCGAGCTGGAGCGCCTCAAGGCCCTGGCCTGCGACCAGCAGCGCCGCCTGCTGGCCCACGCGGACGACGCCGACGTGGACGCCGCCTTCCACCTGGCCCTGGCCCGGGCCACGGGCAACCGCGTGCTGGTGGACGTGCTCACCGCCCTGGCCGGGATCCTGGCCCAGAGCCGCTCCGAACACCTGCGCGGCCCGGAGCGCAAGCGCCTGTCCCACCGCGACCACCTGCGCATCATCGACGCCCTGGAGCGACGTGACCCGGACCTGGCCCGCCGCGTCATGAAGGAGCACCTGGCCTGCATCGCCGCCGACCTGGCCGAGGAGATCGAGCCGTGACCCCGCGGCGCGTCCCGCCGGCCCCGCCCGCCGGCCGCCCGGCCGCATCGAACCGTCCCGCCCCGGACCGACCGGCGGTCCCCCGGCGCTCTTGCAAACATAAACCCTAAGGAATTCCCCCATGTTGACCGCGTTCCTCCTGTACATCGTCCTGGGCGCCGTGGCCGGTATCCTGGCCGGACTGCTGGGCATCGGCGGCGGCCTGGTCATCGTGCCCATGCTGGTGGTGACCTTCGGGGTCCAGGGCATCCAGACCCCCTACCTCATGCAGGTGGCCCTGGCCACGAGCCTGGCCAGCATCATCTTCACCTCCACCTCCAGCATGCTGGCCCACCACCGGCGCGGCGCGGTGCTCTGGCCGGTGTTCAAGGCCATCGCCCCGGGCATCCTCATCGGCGCGTACCTGGGGTCGCTGCTGGTCTCCGTGGTGCCCTCGGACGGGCTCAAGGCCGTGTTCGTGATCTTCGTCTACTATGCGGCGGTGCAGATGTTCCGCAACAAGAAGCCCAAGCCCACCCGCCACCTGCCCGGCTTCGTGGGCATGACCGGCGCGGGCGGGGTCATCGGGGCCTTCTCCAGCCTGGTGGGCATCGGCGGCGGGACCCTGTGCGTGCCCTTCCTGGTCTGGTGCAACGTGGTGGTGCACCAGGCCATCGGCACCGCCGCGGCCGTGGGCCTGCCCATCGCCCTGGCCGCCACCCTGGGCAACATCACCCACGGCCTGGGCGTGGCCGGGCGGCCCGAGTACTGCCTGGGCTTCGTGTACATCCCGGCCCTGGTGGGCATCGTGGTCATGAGCGTGTTCACCGCGCCGCTTGGGGCCAAGCTGGCCCACAGCCTGCCCGTGGGCAAGCTCAAGCGCGTGTTCGCCTGTCTGCTGGTGGCCGTGGCCACCAAAATGTTGTGGAGCCTGCTGTAGGATTCCACGCCACCGTCGGCCCGCTCGCCCCCCCCACTGGGCCGACGGCCGCCTTGGACCGCCGGGTTTCGCCGCCCGGCGGTCCCTCTCCCGGTCCTCCTCCATCCCGCCCCCCGGCCCCTGCGGGGGGCGTTTTCCTGCCCCGGCCCGGCGGCCGCCTCCGCCCGCCTCCGCCCGACCAATTTTCCCTGTTTTTTCCGCGCCGCCGCCCGAGTCGATTGACACCCCAGGCCGGGCGTGATAGCCCCTTCTGCGACCGGCGGTCACAAAATGACCTACGGTCAGAATCTTCCCCCCGGAGCGTCCCGTGGCCCGCAGACAGCAGGAAAAATCCTGGCAGACCCAGCAGGAGCTCATGCGCGCCGCCTTCGAGCTCTTCGGGGCCAAGGGGTTCCACGCCACCACGGTGAACGAGATCACCCAGCGCGCCGGGTATGCCAAGGGCAGCTTCTACCGCCACTGGGCCAGCAAGGACGAGCTCATGCTCCAGATCATCAAGGACAAGCTCGCCGACTACCGCAGCGTCCGCGACCGGCGCATCGCCCAGGCCGAAAACCTCGAAGAGGTCATGCACGTCATCTGGGACTTCCTGGAGACCATCATCTCGGACAAGAGCTGGTCCCGGGTCTTCCTGGAGTTCGCCCTGCACGCCTCCCGCCACGAGGAGCTGCGCGCCCGGCTCAACGACGAGGGCTACCGCCTCAACAACAAGATCTTCGCCGAGCTGGTGCGCCCCTTCGTGCCGAGCGACTTTCCCCCCGAAAAGATCGGCGCGCTCAACACCGCCCTGTTCGAGGGCTTCCTCATCCACAACGTGCTCGACACCGGCGTGCTGAACCGGACCGACGTGAAGAACGCCGCCATCGCCCTGGCCCTGGTCAATGCGGGGGCGGATCCCCGTTGTTGACCCAACCCCAACCCCGCCGCCGCAAGGAGACCCCATGCGCACCCTCGCCGGCCTCTGCCTGACCCTGGCCCTGGCCCTGAGCCTGAGCCCGGCCGCGCCCGCCAGCGCCGCCGAGTTCAACTTCACCTACTCCTGTTTCTTCCCGCCCACCCACATCCAGGCCAAACTGGCCGACGAGTGGTGCAAGGCCGTGGAGGAGCGCACCGGCGGCCGGGTCCACGTGGACTTCTACCCCGGCAACACCCTGACCAAGGCCACGGAGAGCTACGAGGGCGTGGTCCAGGGCATCTCCGACCTGGCCTTCTCCGCCCTGGGCTACACCCGCGGCCGCTTCCCGGTCATGAGCGCCGTGGACCTGCCCCTGGGCTACGCCTCGGGCGTGTCCGCCACCGCCGCGGCCCAGGCCGTGTTCGAGAAGTTCCAGCCCGCGGAGTTCGGCGACACCGAGGTCATGTACTTCAACGCCCACGGCCCGGGCCAGCTCCACACCAAGGGCACGGCCGTGAAGAGCCTGGAGGACCTCAAGGGCCTGAAGATCCGCGCCACGGGCAACTCCGCCAAGGTGGTCCAGGCCCTGGGCGCCACGCCCATCGCCCAGTCCATGCCCGACGCCTACCAGTCCATCCAGAAGGGCATGGTGGACGGCGGCATGTACCCCATCGAGACCAACAAGGGCTGGAAGATGGCCGAGGTGGTGGACTACTGCACCGAGGCCACGCCCATCGCCTACACCACCACCTTCTTCGTGGTCATGAACAAGGCCAAGTGGGCCGCCCTGCCCCCGGACATCCAGCAGACCATCCGGGGCCTCAACGCCGAGTGGGCCATGAAGCACGCCAAGGCCTGGGACGAGTCCGACGCCGAGGGGCGCGCCTTCTTCCTGGCCCAGGGCAACAGCTTCGTGACCCTGGCCCCGGCCGAGATGCAGCGCTGGGAGGCCGCCGTGGCCCCCATCATCGACGAATACGCCGCCGAGCTGGACGCCAAGGGCGTGGATGGCAAGGCCGTCATCGCCACCATCCGCGAGGCCGTGGCCAAGAACCAGTAGACCCGAACCGTCCGGGGCCGGGGGCGCGCGCTCCCGGCCCCGCCGCTTCCCAAGCCCCCGGGGGATTTCCGTGCGCGCCCTCTTCGATCTGCTCGCCCGTCTGAACCGGGCCCTTCTCGCCCTCGGCGCCCTGTGCCTGGCCGGCATGGCCCTGCTCACCGG
>JBFWIY010000051.1:0-10305 GCA_050255855.1 Desulfovibrionaceae bacterium | reverse complement strand
GGGGGCGGCCCTTTTATTGTTGTTCGGCGGCTCGTCCGTTACTGGGCGGGCTCGGCCGGGGGGTTGACGTGGCATTCGCCGCAGGCGGTGGGGCCCTTGCCCTGGGCGGTGTGGCAGCCCATGCACTGCTGGTGGAACTTGCTCGCCAGGTCGTTCAGGCCGGGCTTGCCGGCGGCGTCATGGCAGTCGGAGCACTTGGCCGAGTAGTCGTCGCTTTCCACGAAGGCGCCGTTTTCCTTGCCGGTATGGTGGCAGGGCAGGCAGTTGTCCACGCCGGCGTATTCCTGGTGGGCGGCGTGGGAGAAGGCCACGGCCGCGCGCTGGGGCGTGGCGAAGCCCTGATCCGGTCCGCCGAGGACCATGACGTCGTCCTGGGACAGGGCGGGCAGGATCCAGACCAGGGAGACGGCCAGGGCCACGAGCAGGATGATGGTCTTTTTCATGGCTTCCTCCTTACTCCGCCGCTTTGGTCTTGACCATGTTGGCGTAGATGATGTCGCCCAGGAACTTGAGCTCCATCTCCAGCTTGTAGGCATGGATGATGTCGTCCAGTCCGCCGTGGCAGTTGTGGCAGGGCGAGATGACCAGGTCCACGCCCTGGTCCTTGACGCGCTTGAGCTGGTCGGCCTTGGCCTTGTTGCCCTTGACGCGGACGTTCTTGAACGGCGGGCCGCAGTTGATGACGCCGCCGCCCGCGCAGCAGCAGTAGTTGTGTTCGCGGTTGGGGGTCATCTCCACGATCTCCTCGGAGATCTGGCCGGCCACGTAGCGGAGTTCATCCATGAGGCCGCGGCCGCGAATGACGTTGCAGGGGTCGTGGATGGTGACCTTGCCGACCTTCTCGGCCATCTTGATGCGGCCGGAGCGCAGGAGTTCGGCGAAGAACTCGATGGAGTGGACGACCTCCACGGGGTAGTCCTTCCAGCCGCACCAACGGTTGCCCATGTCATAGATGGAGCGGAAGGCGTGGCCGCATTCGCCCATGACGATCTTCTTGACCTTGAGGCGCTGGGCGAGCTCGAAGTGCTCGCGCTTGAGGCGTCCCATCATCTCGAAGTCGCCGGTGAACATGCACATGTCCGAGTTGTCCCAGCCGGGGACGGTGGGCATGGTCCAGTTGAGCCCCGCCTCGTGGAAGATGGCGGCGGCCTGGTAGATGAGCTGGGTGCGGAACTTGGGCTCGGGTCCGATGACCGAGTACATGAAGTCCGCGCCTTCCTTGTCGTAGGGGATGCGCAGGTTGGGGAACTCGTCCCGGGCCTCGTCCTCCTGCCACATGAGGGCGTCGGTCCACTCGTCGTCCTTGACCCACATCTGGTTGAAGGTGGCGGCGTGGGAGTGGGCGGTGTCCTGGATGTACTGGGGGGTGACGCCCAGCTTGTGGCAGATGCGGCGCACGGTGCTCATGATGTAGCCCGTGTCGATGCCCACGGGGCAGAAGTGCACGCAGCGCCGGCAGAGGTTGCATTCGGTGTAGGCGATCTGGGCCGCCTTGTAGATGAACTCCGGGGTGACGTTGCCCTTGGTGTCCAGGATGACGCCCATGGTCTGGGCCACCTTCCCCGCGGGGGAGTAGGAGGGATCGCCGTCGTGGGACACGTAGTAGTGGCAGGCCTCGGAGCACATGCCGCAGCGCATGCAGGTCTCGTGGTAGACCTTGAGCTTGGCGCCGGTCTCCCCGGCCAGGACCTGCTGGATGGTGGCCTGGATCTTTTCGGGGGTGAGTTTGGAGACGCCCCCGCTCAGGCCGACATCCTCGATCTTCCGGTCGAACTTGAATTCTTTCATGGTGCTTTTCTCCTTGATCGGCCTATTACCAGTCCTTCACCTTGCGCACGCCGCCGAACTCGGAGCCCATGTAGGCCCGGGTGAACAGGATGAACAGGGCGTGGGCCAAACGGGTGAAGGGGATGAGGGCCAGCCAGGCAAGGCCGCACAGCACGTGCAGCACGATCATGACCTGGTAGTTGAAGATCTGGTGATAGGCCAGAAAGCCCGTGAGGAAGGGGCTGACCACCAGCAGCAACACCCACCAATCCTGGGTCTTGGTGAGGTAGCGCACGTCCTTCTGGAAGAGCCGGCGCGCCAGGAAGTAGGCGCAGGCGATGATGACCAGCATGGTCATGCCGTCGGCCCAGGCGTCGGGCAGGGTCCAGAAGAAGGTCACCCCGAGCCACTGCTGCCAGAGCACGGCGTGGGCCAGCAGGAAGATGGGGGTGAGGATGAGGCAGATGTGGAAGAGGAAGGTGACGGCCGTGGTGACCGGGCTCTTCTGCCAGCCCAGGGCCTTGTAGGGCACGAGCCAGACCAGGATGGAGCGCAGGCCGTAGTGCCAGCTCATGTAGGCTTCGCTGGTGGCGTCCTTGGTCTTGAATTTGTTGTACATGTACACGAGGCGATAGATCGCCCCGAGGAGGAACACGCCCCAGGCGAACCAGGCCAGGGGGCCGGTGACGAAGTTGTAGATGTCGTGCATGGGGGCCTCCTTAGAAGTCGCTCAGCGCGGCCACGATCCGGGTGAATTTCCCGTTCTTCAGGCCCTTGATGAGCACCGACTTGGAATCGGGGCTGAAGGCCGGATCGAAGGCCTGCTCGAAGTCCTCGCCGTAGGGCTTGCCGTCCACGAGGATGACCTGACGGCCGCCCTTGTCGGCGCGGATGGCCACGTGGGCGGAATCCGGGCTGAAGACCGGCCAGAAGAGCATGTCGTAGGCGCCGGGCCAGACCGCGCCGTCCAGCATCAGGTGGTAGCGGGCGTCGCCGTCGCGGCCGATGGCGCAGGCGCGCTGACCGTCGGGGCTGAGGCGCAGGTCGGTGACCACGGGGAAGGTGACGCCCCAGGGGGCCTTGTTCTTGATGACCGTGAACTCGCCGAAGCTCGGGGCGCAGATGGCGAAGATGTTCTTGCCGCAGGGGGAGAACTGCTGCTGCCAGAGCTGGAAGTACAGGGGGTCCCAGATCATGTCGTTGTCCTGGGCCAGGCCCCACTTGCCGCCCACGCGCACCGGAGCCACGACGGCGCCGGTGGCCGGGTTGAAGGCGGGCTCCCAGACGCACTGGTAGTTCTTGCCCCAGACCTTGCCGTCCACGGCGATGGTGTAGTCGTAGAGGCTGCGGCGCACCTGGCAGGCGACCTTGGAGGCGTCGGGGGCGAAGACCGGGGTGTAGCAGTTCACGAACCGCTCGGCCCAGGGCGTCCCGTCCACGGCCACGGTGAAGATGCCGGACTGGTACTTGTAGATGTCCGCCTGGGCCAGGGGTTCGGCCTGGATCACGGCGGCGGTGTGCTCGCCCGCGGCGTCGGCGGCGAACTGGTTGGCGTTGTCGTACAGGGTCTCCCAGGCCGCGCCGTTCAGGGAGCAGCCGTAGCGCATGTCCTGCTGGATGCCGCAGAACACGGAATCGGCCACGAAGCGCGGCCGCATGATGAAGCCGTACCCCTCGGGCCAGGACTCGCCGTCCACGGCCATGGTCCACTCCATGTCCACGGAGACGCAGGCCATGAGGCGGCCGTCCGGGGCGAACCGGAGGTTGTACGCCTTTTCGTAGCGATCCTCGCCCCAGTCTTCCCCGTTGATGCGGACCGCGAAGTCCTCATCCTCGGTGCGAACCACGACGGCGAGCTTTTCGCCGTCGGGGCTGGCCTGGAATTCCTCGACCCACTGGGCGCCCTCGGCAAAGGCGGCCGTATCGGCCACCTCGCGTTTGCCGGGACTCCAATCCCATCCGCTCGTATCAATCATGTTCAAGCCTCCTCCCGTACCGTAGTCGAGCCAGATTGACGCCAGGGCCTCGCCCGGCCGGGTGTCCCGGCCCGGCGAGGCCTTCCTTGCCTGAAAAAATTACCAATGCCCTACACCATTTTCCCCGGCGAGGAAACCACTTTGTTGGGCATTCCCCACCACAAACGGAGGACTTTTCCGGGACGACGCGACGCCCCTCCCGCCGGGCGGGAGGGGCGTCGTCGGGCGCGGACCAAGGGGTCTACGCCAGGCCGACGTTCTTCTTCAGCCGGGCGAAATCCACGTTGGAGGCCACCAGCTGCGCGCCGTGCGTGACCTTGATGGCGTCGCGCAGCTTGTGGCTGGAGAGGATGCGCTCCATCTTCTTGGCCACGGTGTAGGTGTCCTCGCGCACGATGATGATGGGGGTCTCCAGCACCTCGGAGCGGGTGAGGATGATGTCGTTGGGGTAGAGGTTGCCCGTGAGGATGAGACAGGGGCAGGAGCCCTCCAGGGCCACCAGCTGCACGTCGCTGCGGTCGCCGCCCACGATGATGGCCGAATTCTTGTGGCGGCGGAAGTGGGTCATGAAGTTCTCCACCTGCATGGTGCCGATGAGGAAGTTCTCCACCACCCGGTCGGCCTTGTTGTGGGCCGAGACGATCTTGCCGCTCAGGCGCTCGGCCAGGTCGCCCACCTTGATGGAGCCCAGCACCGGGTCCGAGGGCACCATGCCCAGCACGGGCACGCCCTGGCGCTCCAGGAACGGAATGAGCAGATCCTGGGCCTCGCTGATGTAGTGCTCGGGCACGTCGTTGAGCACGACCCCGGCCAGGTCGTCACCCATGGCGGCCTTGACCCGCAGGATGTAGTCGTAGCGCAGCTCGCCCGCGTAGCGGTCCACCAGGACCACCTTGCAGCCCAGGGCGTGGGCCACGTGGGCCCCGTCCACGCCGCAGTAGGTGCCCGAGCCCAGGAAGGTGCCGGACCCGGCCACCAGCATCACGTCCTTGCCCTTGGCCAGGGTCTCGTAGGCGGGTTTGATGGACCCCATGAGGTCGCCCACGCCGGAGGTGAAGGCCTTGACGCGGAAGTCGCGGGTGACCAGCACCGGGGTGGTCAGCGCCGGGTCCTGCTCCAGGCCGAGGACGCCCTGGACGAAGAAGGCGTCGTCGTCGCCGGTCTTCTCCTCGCTCATGTGGGGCATGGCGCCCACGGGCTTCATGTAGCCCACTTCCAGGCCGTCCTTCTGGAACTTGAGCCCCACGGCCATGGCGATGAGGTTCTTCCCCGAGTAGCTGGACGTGGATCCGATATACACGCCGACCATCAGCGACCTCCTTGGTCGATGGTTATCACCTATTTCTTGACCTGCAGGGTCATGCGCACGTCGGCCACCACGGCGCGGCGCGCGTTGACCAGCACCGGGTTGAATTCCGCCTCCCAGACCTCGGGCAGGTCCTGGGCCAGCTGGCTCATGGAAAGCAGAATGCCCTCGATGGCCTCGAAGTTCACCGGCTCCTCGCCGCGCACGCCCTTGAGCAGCATGTACGACTTGATCTCGCGCACGATCTCGAAGGCGTCGCGGCGGCTCATGGGGGCCAGGCGGAAGGCGATGTCCTTGAGGACCTCGACGTAGATGCCGCCCAGGCCGAACATGAGCAGCGGGCCGAACTGCTCGTCGCGCTTGAACCCGATGATGACCTCCTTGGAGCCCTTGGGGGCCATCTCCTGCACCAGACAGCCCACGATGTAGGCGTCGGGGCGCAGGCGTTGGGCGCGGGTGGTGATGTCCGCGAACATCTTGCGCACGCCGTCGGCGTCCGGGATGTTCACCTTGACGCCGCCCACGTCGGACTTGTGGGAGATGTGGGGCGAGGCGATCTTGAGCACCACGGGGTAGCCGATGGCCTCGGCCGCGGCCACGGCCTCGTCGCTGGAGCGGGCCAGGCGGGTGGCCGGGGTGGGCAGGTCGTAGGCCCGAAGCACGGCCTGGGCCTCGAACTCCACGATCTCGGTCTGGTCCTTGGCGATGGCCTTGTCCACCACGGCCCGGGCGGCGGCCAGGTCGCGCTGCACGCTCACGTACTCGGGCGCGGGCGCCTGGCGGCGCAGGGCGTGGGAATACATGGTGGCGATGGAGGCCACGGCGGGCTCGGGGAAGGCGTAGCACGGGATGCCCGCGGCCTGGAGGATGGCCCGGCCCGGGGCCACGCGCTGCTTGCCCATGTAGCAGGCGAAGAAGGGCTTGTCCTTGCGCCGGGCGGCCACCTCGCAGATGGCCTGGGCCGTGCCCTCGATGTCGGCCGAGGCCGTGGGGGTGAGGATGGTGAGCACGGCGTGGACCAGCTCGTCGTCGGCCACGGCCTCCAGGGTCTTGCGGTAGCGGACCGCGTCGGCGTCGCCGATGATGTCGATGGGGTTGTACAGGGCGGCGTAGGGCGGCAGGAAGGATTGCAGGCGTTCGATGGTGGCGGCCGTGATGTGCGAGAGGTTCACGGCCGAGTGCTCCACGGCGTCCGCGGCCAGGATGCCGGGGCCGCCGGAGTTGGTGACCACGGCCAGGTTGGGGCCCTTGGGCAGGGGCTGGTTGGAGAAGGCCTCGGCCAGGTTGAACAGGGTCTCCACGTCGTCCACGCGGATGATGCCCGTGCGCCGGAAGGCGGCGGTGTAGGCCTGGTCGGACCCGGCGATGGCCCCGGTGTGGGAGCTGGCGGCCTTGGCGCCCGCCGCGGTGGTGCCGGCCTTGATCATGATGACCGGCTTGACCCGGCAGACCTTTTCGGCCGCGGCCAGGAACTTCTGGCCGTGGTTCACGTTCTCGATGTAGCCGAGGATGACGTTGGTCTCGTCGTCCCCGGCCAGGTATTCGAGCATGTCCGCCTCGTCCAGCACGGCCTTGTTGCCCAGGGAGACGAACTTGGAGAAGCCGATGTTCTCGCCCAGGGCCCAGTCCAGGATGGCCGCGCACAGCGCGCCGGACTGGGAGAAGAAGGCGATGCTCCCCTGCCCGGGCTGGCCGCCGGAGAAGGAGGCGTTGATGCCGTGGGCGGCGTTGATCATGCCCAGGCAGTTGGGGCCGAGCAGGGCCATGCCGTGCTCGGCGCAGATCTCGCTCAGGCGCTGCTCCAGGTGGTAGCCTTCCTTGCCCACCTCCTTGAACCCGGCGGTGATGACGATGGCCGAGCGGCAGCCGATGGCGGCCAGCTGCTCCAGGTTGGGGACCACGTAGTCGCGCGGCAGGGAGATGACGGCCAGGTCCAGGTCGCGCGGGAGCTGGTCGATGCTGGTGACCACGGGCAGGCCGAGGATCTCGCCCGGTTTGGGGTTCACCGGGAACAGGCGGCCCTTGTACCCGGCCCCCACCATGTTGGACATGATGGTGTGGCCGACCTTGCCCGGCGCGGCCGATGCGCCGATGACGGCCACGGTGCGGGGATAGAAGAAGGGGTGCAGATTCAACGGCATGGCCTGGGTCTCCCCTTTTTTATCGTTCATCACTGTTCATCGTTGTTCAACTTCATCCGGGGGCCCGGGCAAAACCGCCCGAACCCTCCCGGGACCGGCCCGGGTTCGGCCCGAAATCAGCCCAAAATCGACCCCGACGCGCGGGTCGGGGCCGTGCAACGGTCCGGCCCCCGGCCGAAAATCCGCCCGCTTCGGAAGGATACACCCTCCGGCCGCGAAGCGCCAGGGAGTATGCACCCGCAACGCCCCGCTTCGGGCGGTCCGCGCCCCGGCGGCGGGCGGCGCGATCCGCGCGGATCATGCGCTCCCCGCCCTCCCGAGCCGAATCCCACGGCCGAAAGCGGCGAAACGCCTCGCCGGATGAACCACCGGACGGGCCACCAGACAGGCCGGTCCGCGGCTTACCGCCTTCATACCCTCCCCCGACGCCCGAAGGCAAGGCCCCGGGGGATCCGTGTCGAAATCAGGCCCCGACGCCGGGGCCCCGACCGCCGGACGGGGCGCCCGCGCCGGTGCGCCACCCGCCGCGCCAGTCCCCGTCCGGGATGAGGCGGCCCTGGGGGGCCGGGAAGAAATAGAGCCAGGCCGTGACCTCGCGGCCGTCCTCCAGCTCCACCCGGGCCGGTTCGCGCCGGTAGTAGGCCGGATGGTCCTCCAGGGTGTCCAGGCGCTTGAGGATGGGGTCGCCCACCTCGTACACCTCGCCCCGGATGCGGCTCACCGCCCGGGTCTTGTCCACCATGGGATACTCGCCCTCCACCAGGGCGTAGCGCTCGCAGGTGCGGGCCGCGCCCAGGCAGGGCTGTCCGGCGATGAAAAAATGATTGGGCAGGCCCTGCTTCAGGGTGCCGTAGACGAACACCAGGTGTTTTTTGTACACCAGAGGCCGTTTCATGCGACGTCTCCGGGTCGGCGGCGGCTGACAATATTGTTCAGCCTCACGGCCGTCCCTTGACAAGGATGTGCAAACCCAAAAGCCCGGGGACGGCCATGCGGCTCATCGGAGTGGACACCGGCGGGACCTTCACCGACTTCATATACCAGGACAAAGACGGCTTCCGCACCCACAAGGTCCTGTCCACTCCGGACAACCCGTCACGTGCCGTCATTCAAGGACTGGGCCAGCTGGCCCGGGCGGACAGCGCCCCCGTCCCCTTCGACGTGGTCCACGGCTCCACCGTGGCCACCAACGCCGTGCTGGAGCGCACCGGGGCCCCCATCGCACTGCTGACCAACCTCGGCTTCGAGGACGTCATCGAGATCGGCCGCCAGCAGCGCGGGGAGCTCTACGACCTGGCCTGGCGGCGCGCCCCGGCCCTGGCGCCGCCCGAACGGCGTTTCGGCGTGCCCGGCCGCATGGGCCCGGACGGGGTGGAGATCGAACCCCTGGACCCGGCCGCGGCCCGCGCCGCCTGCCGGGCCGTGGCCGCGTGCGGAGCGCGCTCCGTGGCGGTCTGCCTGCTCTTCTCCTTCGCCAACCCGGCCCACGAGCTGGCCCTGCGCGCGCTCCTGGCCCAGGAGGCCCCGGGCGTGGCGGTGTCGCTCTCCCACGAGATCCTGGCCGAGTTCCGCGAGTTCGAACGCACCTCCACCACGGCGCTCAACGCCTACGTGGCCCCCATCATGGACCGCTACCTGGCGGACCTGGAGGCGGGGCTGGCGTCCGGCCCCGGCGGATCGGGCCCGCGCCTGCGCATCATGCAGTCCAACGGTGGGAGCATCGCCGCGGCCACGGCCCGGCGCGAGCCCGTGCGCACCATCCTCTCCGGCCCGGCGGGCGGGGCGGCCGGGGCTCTGGCCGTGGCGCGCGAGGCCGGGGTGGCGCGGGTCATCACCTTTGACATGGGCGGCACCAGCACGGACGTGTGCTGCATGGACGGGGGCCTGCCGCTGACCTTCGAGGCGGCCGTGGCGAGCTGGCCGGTGAAGACGCCCATGATCGACATCCACACCGTGGGCGCGGGGGGCGGCTCCCTGGCCGAGCTGGACCCGGGCGGGGCGCTGATCGTGGGCCCGCGCTCCGCCGGGGCGGACCCGGGCCCGGCCTGCTACGGCCGGGGCGGGACCGGCCTCACCGTCACCGACGCGGACCTGCTGCTGGGGCGGCTGTCGCCGGAGCATTTCCTGGGCGGGGCCATGCGTCTGGACCCCACGGCCGCGGCCCGGGCCGCCGCGCCCCTGGCCGAAGCCGCCGGGCTCTCCGTGCGCGAGCTGGCCGAGGGCGTGGTGGCCGTGGCCAACTCCAACATGGAGCGCGCCCTGCGCGTCATCAGCGTGGAGCGCGGTCTGGACCCGCGCGGCTTCACCCTGCTCAGCTTCGGCGGGGCCGGGGGCATGCACTGCGCCGAGCTGGCCCGGCTGCTGGGCATGACCGAGGTCCTGGCGCCGCCCCACCCGGGCATCCTCTCGGCCCTGGGCATGATCCTGGCCGACGTGGTCAAGGACTACTCCCGCACCATCATGCGCCCGGCCGAGACCCTGGACGGGGCGGAGCTGGACGAGCTGTTCGCGCCCCTGGAGGCGCGCGGGGCCGAGGAGTTGCGCGCCGAGGGCCACGCGGGCGAGGTGCGCTTCGAGCGCTTCCTGGACATGCGCTACCGGGGCCAGAGCTTCGAGCTGGCCACGCCCCTGTTCCATAACACGGGCGAGGCGGACGGCGCGGGCGGAACGGACGAGGTGAACGGCGCGGCCGCCCCGGACGCCTCGGGCCTGGACGGCGCGGCCCTGCGCGCGGCCTTCGAGGCCCTGCACCAGGAGCGCTTCGGCCACGTGAACCCGGGCCGGGCCGTGGAGGCCGTGAACCTGCGGCTGCGCGTGCGCGGCCCGGCGGCCCGGCGGCCCCTGCGGCGCGCCCGGCGGCTCGCGCCCGGCCTGGCCAAGGGGGCGGCCCTGGGCGTCATGGAGACGGTCTTTGCGGGCCGCGCCCGGCGCACGCGCCTGGTGGACCGGGCCGGGCTGCTGCCCGGCAACTCCTTCGAGGGCCCGGCCGTGGTGGTGGAGTTCTCCTCCACCCTGGTGGTGCCGCCCGGGGCCATCTGCCGGGTGGACGAGCTCGGCGACCTGCGGCTCACCGTGGCCTGAGGCCGGGGGAAACGCGACCGGGCCCCGGGGCGGC
>JBFWIY010000050.1:0-10324 GCA_050255855.1 Desulfovibrionaceae bacterium | reverse complement strand
GCGGGGGGTGGTGTTCAGGGCAGGGGGGGGGCGGAAGGACACCATGGCCCAAAGAGAAAGGTCGGGGAGAAAGGATGGCCGCTCCCCGACGGGATTCGGGAGGGACATTTCAAAACCACGGCCCCCGGAAACTCGTCCCCATAAAACCCACGTGAGTGGGCCCCCTCTCCTCAAGAGGGGGGGGCCTCCTTCCCCCGGTTCGCGTCATCCCCTTTCTCTCAAAACGAACCGCCCCCGGCGCGCGGGCGCGCCGGGGGCGGTGGTTATCCGGGGGGGCGGGGGATAGAAGCCGTACTTGAAGGAGTCCACGACCAGCTTGGTGCGGGCGCGGGAGGCGTCCATGCGGGCCACGAGTTCCTTGCGGTAGGCGTCCAGGTCGGCGATGGGTTTCTGGGCCACGCCGGAGTCCATGGCGGCCTTGGCCACGGCCGGGGCCTCCCATTCCAGGACGCGCGGGTCCAGGGCCTTGGGGATGATGTAGTCCTGGCCGAATTCCAGGTGGTCCACGCCGTAGAGCTGGGCCACTTCGTCGGACACGGGCTCGTGGGCCAGTTTGGCCAGGGCCTGGGCGGCGGCGATCTTCATCTCTTCATTGATGGTCTTGGCGCGGCAGTCCAGGGCGCCGCGGAAGATGAAGGGGAAGCCCAGGACGTTGTTGATCTGGTTGGGGTAGTCGGACCGGCCGGTGGCCATGATGCAGTCGGGCCGGGCTTCCTTGGCGGCGGTGTAGGGGATTTCCGGGTCCGGGTTGGCGCAGGCGAAGATGATGGGGTGTTTGCCCATGGACTTGACCATGTCCGGGTTGATGGCGTCCTTGACGGACAGGCCCAGGAACATGTCCGCGCCCTTCATGACCTCGGCCAGGGTGCCGTAGTTCTTGTCCTGGGCGAAGTGCATCTTGTGCTCGTTGAGCTTGCCGCGGTCCTTGTAGATCAGGCCCCGGGAGTCGAACATGAAGATGTTTTCGTTCTTCACGCCCATGGCCTCGTAGAACCGGGTGCAGGCCATGGCGCCCGCGCCCGCGCCGGAGACCACCAGCTTGATGTCGCCGATCTTCTTGCCGGAGATTTCCAGGGCGTTGATGAGCCCGGCGCCGGAGATGATGGCCGTGCCGTGCTGGTCGTCGTGGAACACCGGGATGCCCATTTCGGCCTTGAGCTTGGTCTCGATCTCGAAGCACTCGGGGGCCTTGATGTCTTCCAGGTTGATGCCGCCGAAGGTGGGCTCCAGCATCTTGCAGAAGGCGATGACCTGTTCGGGGTCCAGGGCCTTGATGTTCAGGTCGTAGACGTCCACGTCGGCGAAGATCTTGAAGAGCACGCCCTTGCCTTCCATGACCGGCTTGCCGGCCTCGGGGCCGATGTGGCCCAGGCCGAGCACGGCGGTGCCGTTGGAGACCACGGCCACGAGGTTGCCCTTGTTGGTGTACTCGTAGACCTTCTCCACGTCGGCGTGGATGGCCCGGCAGGCGTCGGCCACGCCGGGGGTGTAGGCCATGGACAGGTGTTTCTGCGTGGTGCACGGCTTGACGGAGATGACCTCCAGTTTGCCGTTGCGTTTGGCGCGATGATACTCGAGCGCTTCTTCCTTGGTGTAGAGTGCCATTGGGTATGTCTCCCGTTGGGATTGTTTGGGGGGACCTCATTGGTAGTGGCATGGCGACATGGCGTCAAGTCCCCCCGGCGGCGGGAAAAGCCGCGGCGGGGTTGCCTCCCGGCGCGGTCGGCATTAGATTTCGGGTTCCGGCCGCGCGGTGGCGACACCCGGCGGCGAACCCGGTGGCGAACCCCTGACGGCGAAGGTGGAGCATGGACCCGATAACGCACGTGGCGAGCGGCCTGGTGGCCGGGCAGGCCCTGCGCAACCGTCTGCCCGCGGGGCGCTGGGTGCTGCCCTTCACGGCCCTGTTCGCCTGGCTGCCCGACGTGGACATCCTCACCTCCCGGCTCGGGGTGGAGGCCTCCCTGCGCCTGCACCGGGGGCTCACCCACTCCATTGCGGGCGGGGCGGCGCTGGCCCTGCTCGGCGTGGCCCTGGCGCGGATATTCAAGGTGAAGATCTCGGCGGGCAAGGCCTGGCTGCTGGCCTACGCCATGCTCCTGCTCCACGACTGGCTGGACGTCATCACCACCTACGGCACCCAGATCCTCCAGCCCTTTTCCAACGCGCGCATCAGCCTGCCCGCGGTGTTCATCATCGATCCGGGCTTCACCCTGGCCCTGCTGGCCCTGTTCGTGACCAGCCTGTTCTGGAAGCGCCGCCGCGCCGCCCTGGGCCTGGCCGGGGTGGTGATCCTCTTCGCCTACCCCCTGGCCAGCTTCGGCATCGGCCAGGCCGTGGCCGCGCACGAGGCCCGGGCCCTGCGCGCGGGCGGGGAACCCGTGGTCGCCGTCACCGCCCACCCGGACGCCTTCGCCCCCATCTACTGGAAGATCGTGGCCGACCTGGGCGACCGCTGGGAGATGCGCGGCGTGGACCTGCTGGATCCCTCCTGGGCCCCGGAACCCCAGCGCTTCGTCAAGGCCGACCGGGCGCAGATGCGCGCCTTCGGCCGGACCATCCCGGTGTTCGCCACCTACGAGTGGTTCGCCCGCTTCCCCTACCTGGTGGGCGGCGGCCCGGACGCCGAAGGCAATCTGACCTACGGCGACGTGCGCTTCCTGTCCATCAACCCGCTGGTGGCCAAGGTCCGCAACGGCGGCCCGAGCTTCGCCCTCAAGGCCGTGCTGGACGGACACGGCGACCTGGTCCGCGCCATCTGGGGCCGACACGGCAAGGACGTCATCTTCAACCCCGAAGGCCCAGCCCCACCCCCACACGCGCGGGCCATGACGCCGTAACGCCGTAACGACGAGTCAATGAGGCCTCTCCCGCAGAGCGGGACGCCGTGGCGCTAAGCCGCCTGGTCGCATTCGCGCCCAGCCGGCCAAGCGCCACGTTGCGGCTGGCCGGGGGGCTCCGCCCCCCGGCCCCCCTGATTTCGCCCCGCGAAGGGGTGATTGGGACGAGGACAAGGGGGAGCGCTTCACGGGATCGTGCGTATCGGATACGTTGATCCGGCCGGGCGGCGCTTGGTGCGCGGACCGGGGGAGGGACCATGCGCGTCTGGTGGTATTCGGTAGAGATTTATTATTGCTACGTGTTCTATATGCTGCTGGGGGCCCTCTGGCAGCTGCGGAAGGTCGGCTGGGAGGCCTGGGACGGGGGCTGGGCCGCGGCCTTTTACGGGTTCCAGGCCCTGCTGTTGCTGGTGGCGCGGCCTCGGACCGCCCGCGGGCGGTGGCTGCTGGCCGGGCTCATGCTCGTGGACGGCTGGCTGGGATTCGGGGCCATATTTTCCGGCGACGAGCCCGCCCTGGCCGCGGTGTACCGTTTCGGCCTGTGCGTCTTTTTCACCCTGGGTGCGGTGCGTCTCGTCACCCTGCGCGACGTCGAGATTCGGACCTCGGACCAGGACGCCTTCTAAAACGACGACCAACCGTCTTTCGTACCATAAATGATAAAGATATGGGGGAAGGGGGGGCCGCGACGGGAGGTTAAGAGCGAACATTTCAGCAAACGCCCCACGGCGACCGTCCCCTTGGAATTCGTCCCCATAAAACCCGCGTGAGCGGGCCCCCTCTCCTCAAGAGGGGGTTTCCCCTTCCCCCGGTCCTCGTCCCCCCCTCGCAACGAAACGGCCCGGGCGCGTGAGCGCCCGGGCCGTTTTGTTGTGGGTGCGTGCGGGGGTCAGATGCCCAGGAAGGCTTCCTTGACCTTGGGGTCTTCGAGCATGGCCTTGCCCTGGCCTTCCAGGACGACGCGGCCGTTTTCCAGGACGTAGGCCCGGTCGCAGATGCCCAGGGTCTGTTTGACGTTTTGCTCCACCATGAGGATGGTCATGCCTTCCTTGTGGATCTGGCTGACCAGGTGGAACACGTCCTGGGTGAGGACCGGGGAGAGGCCCAGGGAGGGTTCGTCGAAGATCATCATCTTGGGTTTGCTCATGAGGCCGCGGGCGATGGCGCACATCTGTTGTTCGCCGCCGGACAGGGTGCCGGCCACCTGGCGTTCGCGTTCCTTGAGCCGGGGGAAGAGCTCCATGACCCACTCGTAGGTCTGTTTGCGGTGGGGTTTGGCGCGCGGGGTGAGGGAGCCCATCTCCAGGTTTTCCTTGATGGTCATTTCCGGGAAGAGCTGGCGCGCCTCGGGCACGTGGGCCAGGCCCAGCTCCGGGATCTTGTGGGCCACGAGGTGGGTGATGTCCTGGCCGTCGAAGAAGATGGCGCCGGAGATGGGCTCCACCAGTTTGGACACGGCGCGCATGATGGTGGACTTGCCTGCGCCGTTGCTGCCCACCAGGACCACGAATTCCCGTTCCTTCACCTCGAAGGACACATCCCAGAGGACCTGGATGTCGCCGTAGCCGACGTTGAGGTTCTGCACGGTGAGCATGGCTACTCCTTCCCCAGGTAGGCTTCGATGACGGCCGGGTCGTTGGCCACGGCCTGGGGGTCGCCCCAGGCCAGTTCCTGGCCGTAGCTCAGGCACAGGATGGAATCGCACAGGCTCATGATGACCTTCATGATGTGCTCCACGATGATGATGGTCATGCCCGAGTCGCGGAGTTTCTTGATGAGGGTCACGCCCAGGGCCTGTTCCTGGGGGGTGAGTCCGGCCATGGTCTCGTCGAGCAGCAGGAGTTGCGGTTCGGTGGCCACGGCGCGGGCGATCTCCAGGCGTTTGCGGTCGCCGATGGTCAGGCCGTTGGCCGGGAAGTCGGCCTTGCGGGCCAGGTCGCAGAGCTCCAGCACGCGTTCGGCCTTGCGGATGGCCTTGGAGCGCGAGCCGGTGTGGTTGAAGCTGGAGGCGGTGACGTTTTCCAGCACGGTCATGCGGCGCAGGGGTTTGACCACCTGGAAGGTGCGGCCCACGCCGAGTTTGCAGATCTTCCAGGTGGGCAGGCCGTTGAGGACCTTGCCCTGGAACTCGATGGTCCCGCCGGAGATGTCGTAGTAGCCGTTGATGAGGTTGAACACGGTGGTCTTGCCCGAGCCGTTGGGCCCGATGAGGCCGACGATCTGGCCCTGTTCCACGGAGAACGAGAGGTTGTTCACCGCGGTGAGGCCGCCGAAGCGTTTGGTGAGGTCCTGGGTCTGGAAGAAGGCCATGCTATTTCCCTCCCGCGGTGGCCGGGCGGCGGCCGAAGATGCGTCGGACCTTGCCCCAGTCGCCCACCACGCCGTTGGCCATGAACAGGATGACCAGGATGACGAGCAGGCCGAAGACGAAGGCGTGGGTCTGGGAGAGCCAGGTGGGCCCCATGCCGAACAGGGCGCTGCGGAAGGTCTCCTGGACCAGCACCATGATGAAGGCGCCCACGGCCGGGCCCCAGAGGGTGCCGGCGCCGCCGATGATGGCCACGAGGATGGCCATGATGGAGATGGTGTTCAGGTTGAAGACCACCTCGGGATCGATGTAGCCCTCGAAGTTGACGTAGAAGACGCCGGCCAGGCCGGTGAAGGCCGCGCTGATGCCGAGCGACAGGCTCTTGTACTTGAAGGCGCTGATGCCCATGGACTCGGCCGCGTCCTGGTCTTCGCGGATGGACACGAAGTAGTAGCCCCATTTGGAGCGCGACACCCACCAGATGGTCAGCAGGCAGGCCGCGGCGATGGCCAGCATGATGTAGTAGTAGGGCAGCTTGTCCACCCAGTCGGGCAGGAAGTCCAGGCCGGTCATGCCGCCGGTCCATTTGCTCAGCCAGTTGGACTTGGCCATGAAGCGGAAGATCTCGGCCACGGCGATGGTGGCCAGGGCGAAGTAGGGGCCGCGCAGCCGAAAGCAGACCCAGCCGATGATGAAGGCCACCACCACGACCACGGGCGGGGCGGCGAGGATGCCCCACCAGGCGGAGATGTCCATGTGCTGGCGCAGCATGGCCGCCACGTAGGCCCCGGTGCCGAAGAAGATGGCGTGACCGAAGCTGATCTGCCCGGTGTAGCCGGCCAGCAGGTTCCAGGAGGAGCCGATGACCACCCACATGAGGGCCTGGATGATGAGTTTCATGTAATAGGGGGACTGGTCGGAGATCTGCACCAGCCAGGGCAGCACGATGAAGGCCGCCATGATGGGCACGAACTGCTTGATGAACTTGTCTTTCATGATCGTACCCCCCTAGACCTTGGTGAGGCGCTTGAGCCCGCCGGGCAGGAACACCAGCACCAGGAGGAAGATGACCATGGAGACCACTTCCTTCATGTCCAGCGAGATGTACTGCTGGCCCAGGGACTCGGCGATGCCGAGCACGATGCCGCCCAGGATGGCGCCCACCGTGCTGCCCATGCCGCCCAGGATGGTGATGACGAAGGCCTTGGTGGTGAAGGGGCCGCCGATGTCCGGGTAGGTGTAGTAGATGGGCAGGATGAGGGTGCCCGCCGCGGCCACCAGGGCGGAGCCGATGCCGAAGGTCATGATGGTCATCTTCTCGGCGTTGACGCCCATGAGCCGGACGGCCTGCTTGTTCTGGGCCGTGGCGCGGACGCTCTTGCCCAGGTCGGTCTTCAGGAGGAACCAGAACAGGCCCATGGTGAGCAGCACCGCGATGATGAAGGCGATGAGCCACTGGGCGCTGATGGCCACCTCGCCCAGGTAGAAGGTGACGTCCTTGAGCGGGGTGATGACGCCGCGGTCGTTGGAGGTGAAGATGAACCGGATGATCTCGATGAGCACCAGGGAGATGCCCACGGTCATGAGCACCTGGTTCTGGGGCAGGATGGTGTCCACCTTCAGCAGGGGGTTGAGGAGGTACTTCTGCAGGAGGCAGCCCAGCAGGAACAGGGCGGGCATGGTCACCAGCAGGCAGAGGTAGGGGTCGAACCCCAGGAAGTGGATAAGGACAAAGGACAGGTACATGGACACCATCATCAGGTGGCCGTGGGCCAGGTTGATGATGCCCATGACGCCCATGATGAGCGTCATGCCCAGGCCGATAAGGGCGTAGACCCCACCCAGCAGCAGCCCGGCCACCAGGGTTTGCAGCAAGACATCCATGAGTAAGGACTCCCCCCGCGCGTTTTTTGATGAAAGGAGAGGGGGGCGGTCCGGCGGACCGCTCCCCTCTGGATCACGATTCCGTGTCCCGGTTCGGGGCCGCGACTACTTGTTCCAGACCTTGTCCCACTCCACGGGGTAGACGTAGGGCGCGCTGGCGGCGGCGGTGGGCCACACCAGGGCGAGCTGCCCGTTGATCCACTGGGTGAGGTAGGTGTCCACGCTGTTCTGGTTGCACAGGTTGTTGTAGTTCTGGAACTTCACCGGGCCGAACACGGTCATCATGTCGGTCTCGGCCAGGGCCTGGCGGACGTCGTCCGGGCTGAAGCTCTTGGCGCGCTTGAGGGCGTCGGCCATGACGTAGGCGGCGGAGTAGGCCTCGGCGCCGTGGTACTCGGTCTCCTTGCCGAAGCGCTTCATGAACTTGTCGTAGTAGTCCTTGGCGCCGGGGTAGTTGAGGGTCTGGTACCACAGGGTGGTGGAGAACACGGCCTCGGCGGCGTTGCCCGCGGTCTCCGGGAAGCTCGGCATGGTGAAGCCCGCGCCGTTGCCCAGGAACATCTTGGGCTGGAGCTGGAGCTCCTTGGCCTGCTTCATGATCTGCGGGGCGTCGTTGACGTAGGCGACCATGTAGACCAGGTCGGGGTTGGCTTCCTTGGCCTTGATGAGGATGGGCCGGAAGTCCATGGTGCCGGACTCGAAGCCTTCGCTGAAGAGCACGTTGATGCCGAGCTTCTTGCAGGTGTTGGTGAACTCCTCGGAGCTCTTGGTGCCGAAGTCGGAGTTCTCGTAGATGGTCACGGCCGTGGCGGGCTTGACGATGTCGGAGAGGAAGCTCTCGGTGCCCTTGGCGTACTCGCTGGCGGGCGGGTTCAGCCGGAACACGTAGTCGTAGCCCTTCTCGGTGATGTCGTCGGCGCTGCCGGTGTTGATGAGGAAGGGCATCTTGTTCTGCTGGGAGACGCGGGCCACGGACTTGCAGACGGAGCTGGAGTAGCCGCCGCCGAGCATGACCACCTGGTCCTTGTTGATGAGCTTCTCGGCCACGGAGGAGCCGGTGGCCGGGACGCCGGTGTCGTCCTCATAAAGGAAGACGAGCTGCTGGCCGTTGACGCCGCCGGCGGCGTTGATCTCTTCCAGGGCCATGTCGAAGGACTGTTTTTCGATTTCGCCGAACTTGGCCTGCTTGCCGGTGAGCGGCAGGACGATGCCGACCTTCACCGGGCCTTTGGCCTCGGTCTTCTGCGCGGCCTTTTCGCCGCCGCCGCCGCAGCCGACGGCCAGGGCCAGGGTCAACATGAGAACCAGAGTCAACAGACGTTTCATCGAGCTCCTCCCGAGGTTGGCGGATAAGGGAACCTGTGTTGGGATCGGGTCGAACCTTTGGGGCAGTGAACGACGGCGAGGGCCGCCCCCCTAGTTTGACGACTAGGGACTGTTTATTACATATTCCACAAATTTTTTCAATCACCCTTGCCGAACAACGTTGGCTTTACACCGCCGGGCAGGCAGGGCATCAAGGGGGCCGAACCATTCGGGGGTATGCATGCTGGAACGTCTGTCCGTGGTGCTGGTGCGCACCAAATATCCGGAAAATATCGGTTCGGCGGCGCGCGCCTGCCTGAACATGGGGGTCTCGGACCTGGTGCTGGTGGACCCCCAGAACCTGAACCTGGACAAGGCCCTGCCCCTGGCCACGGTGCACGCCAAGTCCATCCTGGAGGGCGCGCGCCTGGCCCGGGACCTGGACGATGGCCTGGCCGGGGCCCAGCTGGCCATCGGCACCACGGCCCGCACCGGGGGCTGGCGCAAGGGGATCATGAGCCCGGAGAAGGCCGCCGAGGTGGTCTGCGAACGGCTGGCCGCGGGGGACCGCGTGGCCCTGGTCTTCGGCCCCGAGGACAAGGGGCTCACCAACGAGGAGACCGGCCGCTGCACCTCCCTGTGCTGCATCCCCACGGCCCGGGCCGGCACCTCCCTCAACCTGGCCCAGGCCGTGCTGCTGCTGCTCTACGAATGTTTCCGGCGCTCCCTGGCCACGGAGTTCCGGCCCGCCGGGCCGCCCCCGGAGCGGGCCTGCACCGTGGCCGAGGTGGCCACCCTGCAGGGGGCCATGCGTCAGGCCCTGCTGGCCGCGCACTTCCTGCGCAAGGACAACCCGGACTACTGGATGCTGCCCCTCAAGCGGTTCATGGCGCGCATCCGGCTGGCCCGGCACGAGTTCAACCTGCTCATGGGCATCTGCCGCCAGATCACCTGGCTGGCCGGGCGGGCCGGGCTGGACCCGGCCGGGGGCGGGGGCGGGACCGACGATGCTTCGGGCGGGGCTTCCGACGATGCTTCGGGCGGCGGTCCCGACGGTGCCTCCGCTGCCGCATGGACAGGACCGGCCGGGCCTGATACCCGGGAGTGACGGGCCCTGTCGGGCCGAAGGGGAGCGGGCATGGGCAGCCGAAGCGGACATGGAATCCTGGTCCGGGCGCGGGGCGCGCTGCTGGCCGTCCTGGCGGCGGGGCTGCTGGCCGGCGCGCCGGCCGGGTGCGGCGGCGACGGGGCCAAGGCCCCGGCCAAGGCCGCCGACGGCCGCCGGGACGAATTCGTGGCCGCCTGCATCCGCGACGGCGAGGACCGGGACTATTGCGGCTGCCTGTTCGACGGGTTCGACCGCGAACTCGCCCCGGAACAGATCGCGCTCTTCGTGCGCTATATCGACGAGGGGGACGCCTCGGTGCTCACCCCGGAGGTGCGCAAGGTCTTCTGGCGGGTGGACGAGGCCTGCCTCCAGGCCCGCTGACCCGGCCGCGGCCCGGGGCGTCCTCTTGGCGTCGTTTCGGGACTTCCTGTTGCTTTCCCGGTCGCTTCTTGGCATTGTCCCGGGAATGATCCGTCCATTGTTTCCCAAGGGCCTCCGGGGCGTTGGGACCG
Organism: Desulfovibrionaceae bacterium; assembly: GCA_050255855.1. GTDB lineage: Bacteria > Desulfobacterota > Desulfovibrionia > Desulfovibrionales > Desulfovibrionaceae. Next base: position 367 of record JBFWIY010000050.1, on the reverse strand, counting down.
TCCGGGGCGGGGCGTGCGCTCCGGGTGCGGTTGCGCCGTCCGGGCCGTTCGCGGGGCGGGCTTCCGGTCCATCCCGGGGGCCGCGCCGGGGCGCGTTTTTCGGCCCGATCCCGACCGTGATCCCGACCGTGATCCCGGCCGTGTTGCTGGCCGCGGTCCTGGTCGTGTTTCTGGCCGTGGCCCCGGCCGGGGCCCAGGAGCCGCCCGCCCGGCCCTGCCCGCCCGGGGGCGAGGTGGTCCTGGGCAAGTCCGCGGCCTTCACCGGCCCCACGCGCGGCCTGGGCATCGAATACTGGCGCGGGGTCATGGCCTGGCTCTCCCGCGTGAACGCCACGGGCGGGGTGAACGGCCGGACCGTCCGCGTCAT
>JBFWIY010000049.1:0-10386 GCA_050255855.1 Desulfovibrionaceae bacterium | reverse complement strand
CCCTGCTCTACTGGGGCCCCTGCTCCCGCCAGGAGGACGAACACCGCCGCCGCGTGGAGGACGTCATCGACTTCCTGGGCCTCTCCCCCTTTCGCCACGCCGTGGCCGGGAGCCTGCCCTACGGCGTGCAGAAGCGCGTGGAGCTGGGCCGGGCCCTGGCCGCGGACCCGGAGCTGGTGCTGCTGGACGAGCCCATGGCCGGCATGAACCTGGAAGAGACCGAGGACATGGCGCGCTATATTTTGGACATTTCCGAGGAGTGGGGAATCACTATCGTGCTCGTGGAGCACGACATGGGCGTGGTCATGGAGCTCTCGGACCAGGTGGTGGTGCTGGACTTCGGGGCCGTGCTGGCCGCCGGGACCCCGGCCGAGGTCCAGGCCGACCCGGCCGTGGCCGCCGCCTACCTGGGGGCCGACGACATGATCTTTGCCGGACGCCGGGCCGACGCCGCGCCCCAGGGCGACGCGGGGACGGCGCCATGACCCAGGAAACGCCCCGGGGCTACCACACCACCCTGCCCGCCCTGCTGGTGCGCCAGGCCCAGAAGCGCCCGAACGCCACGGCCCTGCGCGAAAAGCAGTGGGGCATCTGGCAGGCCGTCACCTGGGAGCGCCACCTGGCCGCCACGGCCGAGTTCGCCGCCGGGCTGCTCCGCCTCGGCCTGGGCAAGGGCGACATCGTCATCCTCATGGGCGACAACCGGCCCGAGTGGCTCTGGGCCGAGCTGGCCATCCAGGCCCTGGGCGGCATGGCCCTGGGCCTCTACCAGGACGCCACGGCCCGGGAGGCCGAGTACGTGTTCCGGCTCTCCGGGGCCAAGCTGGTGGTGGCCGAGGACCAGGAGCAGGTGGACAAGGTCCTGGAGCTGCGCCCGGGCCTGCCCGAGCTCGCGCACATCGTGTACCACGACCCCAAGGGCCTGGTGGGGGCGGAGGCCTCCGTGCCCGGGCTCGTGAGCTTCGACGCCGTGCGCCACAAGGGCCGCGACCGGGCCCGGGAGTTCCCGGTCTGGGCGGCCGAGGTCCGGCCCGACGACCCCTGCCTCATCGCCACCACCTCCGGCACCACGGGGCGGCCCAAGCTGGCCGTGCTCTCCCACAAGAACCTGCTGGCCATGGCCGCCAACCTGGGCCGGGCCGACCCCAAGGGCCCGGAGGACGAGTTCGTGTCCTTCCTGCCCCTGGCCTGGATGGGCGAGCAGATGATGGCCGTGGCCTCGGCCCTGCTCTTCGGGTTCACGGTGAACTTTCCCGAGGAGCCGGACACCGTGCAGGCCGACCTGCGCGAGATCGGCCCCAACCTGGTCTTCTCGCCCCCGCGGGTCTGGGAGAACCTGGCCGCCTCGGTGCAGGTGCGCATCCTGGAGACCACGCGGCTCAAGCGGTTCCTGTACAACACCCTGATGCCCCTGGGCCGCCGCCGGGCCGAGGCCGCCTTTGCGGGCAAACGGCCCGGCCTGGGCCTGCGCCTGGGGGCCGGGCTGGCCGAGGTGCTGCTCTTCCGCGCCCTGCGCGACCGGCTGGGCTTCTCGCGCCTGCGCTCGGCCACCACGGGCGGCGCGGCCCTGGGCCCGGACACCTTCACCTTCTTCCACGCCCTGGGCGTGAACCTGAAGCAGATCTACGGCCAGACCGAGATCGCGGGCATCAGCTGCATCCACCGCCCGGGCCGGGTGGACTTCGACTCCGTGGGCGAGCCCATCGAGGAGACCGAGATCCGCATCTCCGAGGCGGGCGAAATCCTGTCGCGCAGTCCGGCGGTGTTCCTGGGCTACTGGCAGAACCCCGAGGCCACGGCCGAGACGCTCGCCGACGGCTGGCTCCGCTCCGGCGACGCGGGCTACTTCGATCCCCAGGGCCGGCTCGTGGTCATCGACCGGCTCAAGGACGTGATGACCCTGACCAGCGGCGAGCGCTTCTCCCCGCAGTTCCTGGAGAACAAGCTCAAGTTCTCGCCCTACGTGCGCGAGGCCGTGGTGCTGGGCGGCGGACGCGGCCACACCGCGGCCATCGTGTGCATCGACATGGACCTGGTGGGCCGCTGGGCCGAGCGCCGGGCCCTGACCTACACCACCTACCAGGACCTGGCCGCCAAGGACGAGGTCTACGGGCTCATCGCCGCCGAGATCGGGCGCATCAACGCCTCCCTGCCCGAGGCCGTGCGGCTGCGGCGCTTCGCCCTGCTCTTCAAGGAGCTGGACGCCGACGACGGCGAGCTGACCCGCACCCGCAAGGTGCGCCGGGCCGTGGTGGGCGAGCGCTACGCCGCGCTCATCGAGGCCCTGTACTCCGAGGCCTGCGCCCTGCGCCTGGCCACGGAGATCCGGTACCAGGACGGCTCGTCGCGCGCGGTCTGCGGTGACGTGCGTATCGAAAATATCGAGTGAGCGCCCACATGGAACAGTATCTCCAATTCGTCATCAACGGCCTGGTGGTGGGCTCCATCTACTCCCTGGTGGCCCTGGGGTTCGTCATCATCTACAAGGCCACCAAGGTGGTGAACTTCGCCCAGGGCGAGCTGGTCATGGTGGGCGGCTACGTCTGCCTGGCCCTCACGGTGCAGCTCCACCTGCCCTTCCCGGTGGCCTTCCTGCTCACCCTGGCCTTCTCCGTGGTCCTGGGCCTGGCCATCGAGCGCCTGGCCCTGCGGCCCCTCATCGGCGAGTCCGGCATCTCGGTCATCATGGTCACCATCGGGCTCTCCAGCGTGCTCAAGGCCCTGGTCCAGATCGTCTGGGGCGTGGAGCTGCGGGTCTATCCGCGCCTGCTGCCCGACACGCCGCTGCTCATCGCCGGGGTGCCCGTGGCCCCGGTGTACCTGGCGGCCTTCCTGCTCTCGGGCCTGCTCTTCGGGGTGTTCACGCTGTTCTTCAAGTATTCGCGCCTGGGCGTGGCCATGCGCGCCACGGCCTTTGACCAGCAGGCCGCCCAGAGCATGGGCATCGGGGTCAAGCGCATCTTCGGCCTGAGCTGGTGCGTGGCCGCCGTGGTCTCCAGCATCGGCGGGCTGATCCTGGGCAACATCAACGGCATCGACCCGCAGCTGGGGCACCTGGGCCTGGCCGTGTTCCCGGCGGTGATCCTGGGCGGGCTGGACTCGCTGGCCGGGGCGGCCCTGGGCGGGCTGCTCATCGGGGTCATCGAGAACGTCTGCGACGGCCTGGGCGTGGACCTGTTCGGCATCGGCGGGTTCAAGGAGGTGGCGGCCTTCGTGGCCCTGGTGGTCATCCTCATGGTCCGGCCCTACGGGCTCTTCGGCACCCGGGACATCGAGCGCGTCTAGGGGGAATCCATGCACGGCAAATGCGGCCTCTTCTTCACCAGCTACGCGGCCTCGCGCCGGGTCTTTCCCTCGGGCTTCCAGAAGTTCTGGGTGGGGGCCGCCCTGCTCGCCCTGCTCGCCCTGCCCCCGCTGGTGAACACCTACTACGTCACCATCCTGAACACGGTGCTCGTCTCGGTCATGGCCGCGGCATCGCTGAACCTGCTCACCGGGGTCTGCGGCCAGATCAGCCTGGGCCACGCCGCCTTCATGGGCGTGGGGGCCTACGGCGCGGCCTGGGCCATCGGCCACGGCGCGCCGCTGCTGGTGGCCCTGCCCGTGGGCGGGGCCTGCGCCGCGGTGGTGGGCATGGTCTTCGGCATCCCGTCCCTGCGCCTCAAGGGCATCTACCTGGCCATCGCCACCCTGGCCGCCCAGCTCATCCTGCAATACGTGTTCCTGCACTGGACCGCGGTTACCGGCGGCAGCCAGGGCATCCTGCTGCCCCAGCCCGAGATCTTCGGCCTCCAGTTGAACACCCACCTCAAGCGCTACTACCTGTTCCTGGCCTGCGCCGTGCTGGTGCTCCTGGCCGTAACCAACGTCATGCGCTCGCGCTTCGGCCGGGCCTTCGTGGCCATCCGCGACTTTCATCTCTCGGCCGAGATCGCCGGGGTGAGCCTGTTCCGGTTCAAGCTCTTCGCCTTCGGCCTGAGCTCATTCCTGGCCGGGGTGGCCGGGGCGCTCATGGTGCACCGCACGCTCAAGGTCTCGGTGGACGGCTTCGGCATCGACATGAGCATCGGCTACCTGGCCATGGTCATCGTGGGCGGGCTGGGCTCGGTGTCCGGCGCGGTCATGGGCGCGGTGTTCCTGACGCTCTTGCCCGTGGGCCTGGGCATGGCCGCGGGCTCGCTCTCCGGGGTCTTCCCGGACATCGCCACCCAGATCGCCGCCATCAAGGAAGGCGTGTTCGGCCTGGTGGTGATCCTGTTCCTGATCTTCGAACCCGAGGGCCTGGCCCACCGCTGGCGGCTGGTGCGGGCCTCGTGCAAGCTCTATCCCTTTGCCCACTAGGGCCGGGGATGCGCGACCAACAACCAACCCGGGAGGGGGGACGACATGAAGAAGCTGCTGACCATCTGCCTGGCCCTGGCCTGCGCCGCGCTGCTCGTGACCGGCTGCGGCGGCGAAGACAAGAAACCCGAGACCGCCGGAACGGCCCCGGAGACGGCCGCGGCCCCGGCCAAGCCCGCGGCCGAGCCCATCAAGATCGGGGCCATGATCGACCTGTCCGGCCCCACCAGCGAGGTGGGCAATCCCTACGCCGAGGGCATCCAGGCCGCGGCCCGCTACCTCAACGACCAGGGCGGCATCCTGGGCCGGCCCATCGACCTGATGCTTGAGGACACCGCCTACAAGGCCGAACGCGGCCAGGACATCTACAACCGCTTCGTGTACCAGCAGGGCGTGGTGGGGCTCCAGGGCTTCGGCACCGCCGTGACCCAGAACCTCAAGGCCCAGGTGGCCTCGGACCACATCCCCAACTTCTCGGCCTCCTACTCCGCCGACCTCACGGACCCGGCCCAGGCCCCGTACAACTTCTGCACCGCAGCCGACTACTCCACCCAGCTGCGCGCCGCGCTCAAGTACTTCCGCGACGGCTGGACCGAGGCCCGCGCCCCGCGCCTGGCCTTTGTCTACCCCGACCACCCCTACGGCACCACGCCCATCCCCGCGGGCAAGGAGTACGCCCAGGAGCTGGGCTACGAGATCGTGGGCGAGGAGAACGTGGCCCTGTCCGCCAAGGAGGCCGACGCCAACCCGGCCGTCATCCGCCTCAAGGAGCTCGCCCCGGACTACGTCTGGATCGGCGGCACCACCAAGAGCACCGCGGCCATCATGAAGAGCGCCAAGGCCGCCGGGCTCAAGACCACCTTCTTCGTGAACATCTGGGGCGCGGACGAGGACCTCATCCGCCTGGCGGGCGACGCGGCCCAGGGCCACTACTCGCTCCAGGCCGCCGCGGTCTACGGCCAGGACGTGCCGGGCATGGCGGTCCTGAAGGACTACGCCGGCGGGCCCAAGATGACCCACTTCGTGCGCGGCTTCGTGTCCATGCTGACCATGGCCGAGGGCCTGAAAAAGGCCGCCGCGGCCGGAGAGGTCACCGGCGAGACCCTGAAGAAGGCCCTGGAGACCGTCACCGACTACGACCCCATGGGCCTGGCCCCGAAGATCACCTACGCCCCCACGGACCACCGGCCCAACATGGCCGTGTTCCTCTACCGCGTGGAGGGGGCCCGGCTGGTCTTCGTGCAGGAGGTGCTCCTGGACCGCAACCCGGCCTGGCTGGGCCACTAGCCGAGAGACGACGAGGTCCCCATGGCCGTGCTCGACGTGCAGAACCTGGAGGTGGTCTACAACGAGGTGGTCCTCGTGCTCAAAGGCCTGTCCCTGTCCGCCCGGGAGGGGGCCGTCACGGCCCTGCTCGGGGCCAACGGCGCGGGCAAGTCCACCACGCTCAAGGCCATCTCCGGGCTGCTGCGCACCGAGGACGGCGAGATCACCGACGGCCGCGTGCTCTACCGCGGCGAGCCCATCCACCACGCCGAACCCGAGGCCATCGTGCGGCGCGGGGTGTTCCAGGTCATGGAGGGCCGCCGGGTGTTCGAGGACCTCACCGTGGAGGAGAACCTGCGCTGCGGGGCCTTCACCCGGCCCCGCGGCGAGCAGGCCGAAAGCCTGGACAAGGTGTACGCCTACTTCCCGCGCCTCAGGGAGCGCCGCCGCCAGCAGGCGGGCTACCTGTCCGGCGGGGAGCAGCAGATGCTGGCCATCGGCCGGGCCGTCATGGCCCGGCCGCGCCTGCTGCTGCTGGACGAGCCGTCGCTGGGATTGGCTCCCCTGCTGGTGGAGGAGATCTTCGAGATCGTCGGGCGCATCAACCGGGACGAGGGGACCAGCGTGCTGCTGGTGGAGCAGAACGCCCGGGCCGCCCTGTCCGTGGCCGAGCACGGCTACATCATGGAGAACGGCCGCATCGTGCTGGAGGGCCCGGCCGACGAGCTGCTGCACAACCCCGACGTGCAGGAGTTCTACCTGGGCATGGGCGCGGCCGGACGCAAGAGCTACCGGGACGTGAAGCATTACCGCCGAAGGAAGCGCTGGCTGTAGCGCCCCCTCGCTTTCCCCTGCGCCCTGGTGTAGATTGCCCGCAAACTCCCCGCCCCGCCGGGCGGGCCGCACGGAGGCCGTCCATGCCGCCCATGTACTACCACGACCTGGAGACCGAGACCCCGCGCCGCCGCACCGGACGCAAGTTCAAGGCCGCCCTGGCCGTGCTGGACCGCGCGCTCCAGGCCGGGGGCGAGGTCCGCACCCGGCTGGAGGCCGCCGGACTGGCCCCGGGCAAGGTCCGCACCCTGGCCGACTGGGGCAAAATCCCGCCCCTGCGCAAAAAGGACCTCATCGCCCTCCAGGCCGAGCACGGCCTGGAGCCCCTGCTCGGCTGCGACATCGGCCAGCTCAAGCGCATCTACCAGTCCCCCGGGCCCATCTTCGACCCCGAGGGCGCGGGCCCGGACCACTGGGGCTGGGCCGAGGCCTTCTTCGCCGCGGGGTTCCGGCCCGGCGACCTGGTGCAGATGACCTTCTCCTACCACCTCACCCCGGCCGGGCTCATGCTAGAGGAGCCCCTGCGCGAGATCGGCTGCTGCGTCATCCCGGCCGGGCCGGGCAACACCGACGTCCAGGTGGACCTCATGCGCCGCCTGCCGGTCTCCGGCTTCGTGGGCATGGCCAGCTACCTCAAGGTCATCGGCCAGAAGGCCGCGGCCGCGGGCCTGGACCCGGCCACGGACCTGCGCCTGCGCACCGCCTTCGTGGCCGCGGAAAAGCTCCCGGAATCCCTGCGCAACGAGGTGCAGGCCCTGTTCGGCTGCACCGTGCGCCAGGGCTACGGCACCGCGGACTCGGGCTGCATCGCCTACGAGTGCGACGCGCTGGCGGGCATGCACGTCAGCTCCCGGGCCCTGGTGGAGATCTGCGACCCGGCCACCGGCGCGCCCCTGCCCGCGGGCCGGGTGGGCGAGGTGGTGGTCACCCCGCTCAGCCTGGACTACCCCCTGGTGCGCCTGGCCACGGGCGACCTCTCGGCCCTCATCCCCGAGCCCTGCCCCTGCGGCCGCACCTCCCAGCGCCTGGACGGCATCCAGGGCCGGGCCGACGACACGGCCAAGGTCAAGGGCCAGTTCATCTACCCGGCCCAGGCCGCCGGGGTCATGGCCCGGTTCCCGCAGATCGCGGCCTGGCAGCTGGTGGTGGCCAACCCCGGCGGCAAGGACCACCTCGCCTGCCGCCTGGTGGTGCGCGGCGACCTGGACCACGCCGAGTTCGGCACGGCCTTCCAGGCGGTCATGAAGCTGCGCCCGGCCGTGGAGTGCGTGGAGGCCATCGCCGCGGACGCCCCGCGCCTGGTGGACGAACGGCGCTTCGACTAGCCGCCCCCCCCGGAAACAAGGAAGCCCCCGGGACGGCGACGCCGTCCCGGGGGCCTTCGCATGGCGCGATGCGCCGGGGCCTAGTGGCCGCAGCCGCCGCAGGAGCAGCCGCCGCCGGTGCTGCAACCGCCGGGGTTGCAGGAACCGCCGCCCAGGCCCAGGTCGTTGGCGGCCTCCACCACGAAGCCGTAGTAGGTCATGTCGATGGTCAGGCCGCCCGCGGCCTCGGCCAGCTCGTTGTCCACCACGAAGCCGAAGCCTTCGGCCTCGAAGCGCTTGTCGCCCTCGCCGGCCTCGTCCAGGGCCAGGGAGAGGCGCGGGCCGGAACAACCGCCGGACGCCACAAACACACGGATATCGGTGCGATCTTTGTCCGCAAAGTACTTTTCGAGCTGTCCTTTGGCGGACGTGGTGAGGGTAATCATCGGGGGAACCTCCAGGTTGGGTATGGATGCACGTAAGGCGACGGGGCCGTGTTGTCAAATCCCGGGACGAAAAAAGGGGCCCCCGTGCGGGAGCCCCTCGGCGTCGTCCATGGTCCGGGGCGATCCCTAGTGGGAGCACCCGGAGGTGGAACAGGAGCCCCCGCACGAGCCTCCCGATCCCACGGAATATTCGGATTCGACGCTGAAGCCGAAGTAGGTCAGGTCGATGGAGAGCTTGCCCGTACTGGCGTACAGCTCCTTCTCCACAAGGAAGGTGAACCCTCCGGCCTCGAAACGCTCGTCGTCTCCCTGCGGCTCATCCAGAGCCAGCGAAAGCTTCGGCCCGGCTCAGCCGCCGGAAGACAGAAAAACGCGGATCGCAGAGCGGTCCTTGTCCTGGAAATACTGCTCCAGCTGACGCTGGGCAGACTCGCTGAGATGCACCATGCGAACGACCTCCTTGGTGGGTTGGACACTCCAAGTAAGGATTCGCCCCGGGCTTGTCAAACCCGCTCCATCCGCCGGGAACCCCCGTCCGGCGGGCATTCCGGCCGCCGCCCCCCCAAGCCCCCGTCGCGCTTGACAGGCGGCTGTAGTTGTAAATACAACAAAATCATGCGCCACGCCGCTGCTCCAGACAACTCCGCCCGGCTGGTGGGCTTCGCCACCCGGGCCTATCGCAGCGAGCTGGCCCGCCGCTTCGCCGCGGCCGGGCTGCCCGTGACGGCCGAACAGTGGCCCCTGCTGCTCCTGGTCCAGGCCGAGCCCGGCCTCACCCAGGCCGAACTGGCCGCGCGCCTGATGCGCGAAAAGACCGTGGTTTCCCGCCTGGCCGCCGCCCTGGAGGACCGGGGGCTGCTCACCCGCCGGGCGGACCCGGCCGACGCCCGCCTGCGCCGCCTGCGCACCACCCCCACCGGGGAGGCCCTCATGCCCGCCCTGTGGCGCGAGGCCCAGGCCGTGCTGGACCTGGCCGAGACCGGCATCGCCCCGACCGACCTGGACGCCATGCGCCGCGTCCTGAAACGCATCGCCGCCAACCTCGCCTCCGAAGGGATGCGTTGACCGCAATGGAAACAAACCCTGGGTTTGTATCGTTCCCCGCATTCCTCGCCACGGACCGATCCGCGCCGTTTTTCCGCCCGTCCGTCCCTTCCCTCCCCCGCCGCAAGCGTTGACCCGTTGCGAACGATGGGCTAAGCCCTGAACGGGGGAAGCGGACATCAGCCTGGAAGGATGTTGGGAGCATGAACACCAAAGAGCGCATTCTCGACGTGGCCCGGGACATGATCGCCCTGTCCGGATACCACTCCACCACCACCGCCGCCCTCGCCGGCCGCGCCGGCATTTCCGAAGGCACCATCTACCGGCACTTCAAGAGCAAGGAGGACATCCTCATTCAGATCCTCAAGGATCTCAATGACAAGTACTCCCGCTTCATCCTCGAACTGCGCGCCCGCATCGACGGCGGCCCCGGCACGGTGGAGACCGTGGTCACGGAGCACCTGCGCTTCGTGGAGCAGAACGTCGCCGACATCAAGATCGTGCTCAGCTCCTACGCCTACCTCGACCCCTCCAAACGCTCCATGACCACGGTTATCGAACGCATGGGGGCCTTCTTCGAGGAGCACCTGGAGCGGGCCATGGAAAACAACCTCATCAACCCCATCCCGGCCCGCAAGGACGCCCTGCTCATGGTCACCCTGCTGCTGGGACTCATGCGGCTGCGGCTCTACTGGCCCGAACTCGAAGACCTCTCCGAAGAGGCCGTGGAGTTCTGCCGCCGCAGCATCGGCTCCAAGTAGCCGACAAGACCGCCCACCGGAGGCCCGCGCCGTGCACGAATGCGCCACCATCCTCGACGCCCTGGGCATGGACCGCACCCTGCAGCGCCTGGCCACCGAGGTGGTGGAGCGCCGCGGCTCCGACCCCAAGCTCGCCCTGCTCGGCGTCCAGCGCCGCGGGGCCGATCTGGCCGAACGCCTCAAGGCCCGCATCGACGAGCTGCGCGGCGCCCGCACCCCGCTGGGCAAGCTGGACATCAACCTCTACCGCGACGACTGGACCACCCTGGACACCCGACCCAGCATCAACTGCACCGCCATCCCCTTCGACATCGAGGACGCCAGCATCATCCTGGTGGACGACGTGCTCTTCTCCGGCCGCACCGTGCGCGCCGCCCTGGAGGCCATCCT
>JBFWIY010000048.1:0-10510 GCA_050255855.1 Desulfovibrionaceae bacterium | reverse complement strand
ATCCGCCGCGACCTGACCACCCTGGTGGAGTCCATGCACGACTCCACGGACCAGGCCCGGCAGGTGGCCCAGGCCATGCAGGAGATGACCGACAACGTGCGCATGATGGCCACCATGGCCGCGGAGACCGCCCGCACCGCCGAGGGGGCCGAGGGCCAGGCCCGGGCCGGGGGCGGGACCATCAAGCAGACCGCCGAGGTGACCCACAAGGTGGTCAGCTCCTACGACCAGCTCCAGACCACCCTGGCCCAGCTCATGGAGCGGGCCGGCAGCGTGGGCAGCGTGGTGGGCATCATCTCGGACATCGCCGACCAGACCAATCTGCTGGCGCTCAACGCGGCCATCGAGGCCGCCCGGGCGGGCGACGCCGGACGCGGGTTCGCCGTGGTGGCGGACGAGGTGCGCAAGCTGGCCGAGAAGACCCTCCTGGCCACCAAGGAGGTGCACGCGGCCGTGCGGGCCATCGAGGATTGCTCCCACCGGGCCGTGGCGGCCATGCGGGCCACCAACGAGGACATCAAGACCTCCTTCGACCTGGTCATGAGCGTGGAGGACAAGTTCTCGGCCATTGCCGAGGCCATGGTCTCCACCGCCCGGGGCATCGACGACATCGCCCACCGGGCGGAGCAGCAGTGCGCCTCCAGCTTCGAGATCAACATGTGCGCCATGAACGTCACGGACAATGCCCAGGAGGTCTACGACGAGGTGCAGAGCGCCAGCCGGGAGCTGGAGCGGCTGGTGGAGCAGGTGGCCGAGATGCGGCGTCTGGCCGCGGAGGCCCCGGCCTAGGGGCGCGTCCCCGGCCATGTCCATAAATAAAGGCGCGGCACGGGGGCCGGGCGGCAGACAGGCTTTTCGGCGCAGCGGTCCTGCGCGGCGGGGCGTCGGGCGCGTCGCGGACGCCACCGCCGGGGAAGGACCAGGGACGGGGGGCCGTCCGCAACAGCGGAAAAGCCCCGGGCCCGGCACGGCCCGGGGCTTTTCCCATGGGCGGCTCCGAGGCGCGCGCCGCTGCGCCCCGGGTTGCCGGGGGCGTTTCCGGCATGGTACGTGGAGCGCATCGCCCACCCTGGACGTCCTGCAACACGAGGCGGTGCGGACATGTCGAACGCTTCCGGGAAAAAGGCCCTGCTCACGGCCGCCTGCGCCGTCCTGCTGCTGGCCTCGTTCTTCCTGCTGCCCCGGCTGCTCGTGGGCGACCCGGACGACGACTCCGGCTACCTGAACCGCCACGTCTCCAGCCAGATCGACCGGGCCCTGGTGGTCTTCGGCATCGCCAAGGGCGTGAACGCCGTCATCTCCGTGGTCCAGAGCATGCACTTCGAGGCCAGCGCCGTGGTGTTCTCCTTCGGGGTGAGCCCCTTTGAGCTGCTGGACCCGGTCAACGACCTCATCGAAAGCATCTCCGACTGGCTGCTCATCGCCCTCGGGGCCCTGGTCCTCCAGAAACTTCTGCTCTACGTCAACGGCTGGATCGTGTTCAAGGCGCTGATCCCCGTCGGCCTGGCCTGCCTCGCCGGGTCCCTCTGGGGGGGCGGCGCGGCGGCGGCGCGCTTCCGGGCCGCGGGCCTCAAGTGCCTGGTCCTGGCCGGGGTGGTCGGCGTGTTCCTGCCCGCCTCCATCCAGCTCTCCGTGTGCATCGAGCACGGCATCCTCGCCAAGACCCTGGACGCCTCCCTGTCCTCCCTGGAGCGGGACTCGCAGTCCGTGGACGTCATCGGCGGGGAGCTGGCCTCGCTCCAGGGCGAGGCCACCGGGACCCCGGAGGCGTCCGGTCCCTCCGTGGCCCCGGAGCCGGGCGCGGGCGACGGCGAGGCCTCGGGGAGCTGGCTGGGCCGGCAGGTGGACAAGGTGAGGCGTCTGGGGAGCGCGCTCTCCGTGGACGCGCTCAAGCAGCGGATCGGCGAGATGACGAACCGCCTCAAGGAGCGGGCCAACGACATGGCCCTCAGCTTCCTGAAGCTGCTCACCGTGTTCGCCCTGAACACGGTCCTCCTGCCCCTGGCCACCCTGTGGGCGCTCTGGCAGGTCCTGCGCTGGATCCTGAACCGGCCCTTCGATCCCCGCGCGTTCCCCCGCCCGGCCGGCCGGAGCAGGGGCCCATCCCGGCCCCCGGCCCCGGGGCAGGGAGAGCCCACGGCGTGACGTCGTGGGCGGCTACGGGAGGCGGACCGCGCAGACCCGGTTCCGGCCCTGTTCCTTGGCCTGGTAGAGGGCCTGGTCCGAGGCCTTGATGAGCGCCTCCCGCAGGCTTTCGGCATCGGCCGGGTCCGGCCGGGCCCCGAGGTCCAGCGTGACGACGCCCACGCTGATGCTGACGGCGATGACCACGTCCTCGTAGACCGTGCGGGCGGCAGCGGCCCCGGACCGCAGGCGCTCGGCCAGCAGCTGGGCCCCGTCCTGGTCCGTGTTGGGCAGCACCACGGCGAACTCCTCGCCCCCGTACCGGCCCAGCACGTCGCTGGTCCGCAGCCCCTTGCGCAGCGTGGCGGCGGTGTTCTTCAGCACCATGTCCCCGGCCGGGTGCCCGTGGGTGTCGTTGACGGTCTTGAAGTGGTCCACGTCCACCAGCAGGAAGGAGAGGGGCTCCCGCTCCCGCAGCGCCCGCCGGATCTCCAGCAGGCACGACTCCATGAAGAAGCGGCGGCCGTAAACCTGGGTCAGGGCGTCGATGGAGGCCATCCGCTCCATCCGCTTCAGGAGCATCCTGTTCTCCGTGATGTCGTGCAGCGAGACGATGAGGCCGATCTCCTCGCCGTGCTGCGAGCGCAGCTCCGTGCCGGAGACCGAGAACCACCGCTCGCGCTCCGCCACCGGAAAGTCCAGCTCCTGGGGCCCGTCGCCGAGCCGGGCGATGGCGTCCGTCAGGGCGTGGTCCTCCGGCAGCACGTCCCCCAGCGTCCGCCCCAGGGCGTCGTCGGTCAGGCGGGGCAGCACGCCCCGGGCGCAGTCGTTGAAGTCCACCACCCGGTGGTCCTTGTCCAGGACGATGACGCTGATGTTGATGGTCTTGAAGACCCGGTCCCGGGCGATGGGCACGATGTCGAACATCCGCAGCCGGAACATGGCGTAGCCGAACAGGGGCGCGGCGATGGAGAGCATGAAGGGCGAGATGTCCATGCGGTAGGGGCCGATGCCCAGCATGGTCAGGATGACCCCGGCGCAGGGGAAGAGCGACCCGAAGAAGATGGTGGCGGTCTGCCGTTTCCGGTACCCCGTGGTGCGGAGCGCCTCGATGCCGAAGAGCCCCGCCGCGGCGAGGTTGAGGATCATCATGTATGCGAAATGGATGTAGTACCACACCCCCTTCACGGCCGAGGCCACGGGGAACGGGCCGCTGCGGTCCACCCGCAGGGACACGTAGTGCAGGCCGTGGTGCAGGGTGGTGTACAGCATGACCGCGGTGATCACGGGGATGACGAACAGGGCGGGGTAGAGGAACCGCTTGGGCAGCCGGTACCCGTTGTATTCCATGGCGAAGATCAGCCAGAGCGCGGGGATGACCGGCGCGCCCAGGTATTCGATCCGCAGGGCCAGGTAGATGCCGTCCAGGGTGTCGGAGGAGAGCTCGAACACGTACCCGAAGGTGTACATGAAGATGCTCATCATGAAGAAGGCGAAGGTGTTGGACCCCGCCGAGCGCAGCATGCGGGCGGAATAGTAGGCAAGGCACAGGAGGCCGGCGCAGGACAGGCTCAGGTAAAGGATGCTCGCTGTCCGGACGATCATGCTGTCATGGGCCTCATGCGTCCGCGCCGGCGGAGCTGCTGGTCCTGCCCCTCCGCCCGGGACGTCGGCGGGGGGCGGTCCCCCCCTGCGGCCCGGCGCGGAGCAACGAAAAAGCGGGCTGCGCCGAAGCGCAACCCGCTGTTGAATTCTGGCTCCCCGGCACGGACTTGAACCGCGAACCTAGTGGTTAACAGCCACCCGCTCTGCCGATTGAGCTACCGGGGAACAGCTTCCGCCACAGCGGAGACCGGAGAAGTAATGCAACTCGCCGGGAGCGTCAAGCCTTTTCCGCCACCTTTTGTCGGTTGCAAACCCGGGCCCGGAGGATTAAGGATACGACCCCTTCCGCTTGACGGGCGGGAGCTTTTGGAATAGGCAGACTTAATTTCTTGCATTTTTCTAGACTTTTTGCGGGAACCATGGCCAGCGAACAGACCTCCAAGGGCAAGCCCATCAAGTTGGGCATCAAGTCCCCGAACGTGCAGCACTTTTCGAGCTATCTCGAAAACCTGGCCGCGCGCGATGAACTCAACGACGTCCTCAAGACCCGTGTGGAGAAGGCCTGCGCCCTGCTCGACGCGGGGGTCGACCTCTATCCCAACACCTTTCGCAAGGATACCGACATCGGGGAGATCTGGGCCCGGTGGGGCGGGCTGGACGCGGCCGGGCTCGAAGGCCTGGACCGCCGCTTCCGCCTGGCCGGGCGCGTGGTCTCCTGGCGCTCCTTCGGCAAGGTGACCTTCCTGCACCTGCTGGACGGCACCGGCAGCATCCAGGTCTTCGTGGCCCGCGACTCGGTGGGCGCGGAGCACTACCAGAGCTTCAAGAAGCTCGACATCGGCGACATCGTCGGCGTGGAGGGGACCCTGTTCCGCACCAAGACCGACGAGCTCACCGTGGCCGCCGGCACCTGCGACCTGGTCACCAAGAGCATGCGGCCCCTGCCCGAGAAGTACCACGGCCTCAAGGACGTGGAGATCCGCTACCGCCAGCGCTACCTGGACCTTATCGTCACCGAGCGCACGCGCGAGATCTTCGCCAAGCGCACCAAGACCGTGGCCGCCCTGCGCAATTTCCTCAACTCCAAGGGCTTCATGGAGGTCGAAACCCCCATGATGCAGCCCATCCCCGGCGGGGCCACGGCCAAGCCCTTCATCACCCACCACAACGCCCTGGACATGACGCTGTACATGCGCATCGCCCCGGAGCTCTACCTCAAGCGGCTGCTGGTGGGCGGGTTCGAGCGGGTCTACGAGATCAACCGCAACTTCCGCAACGAGGGCATCGACACTCGGCACAACCCCGAGTTCACCATGCTCGAATTCTACTGGGCCTACGCCGACTTCCACCAGCTCATGGACCTCACCGAGGAGATGTTCTCCACCATCGCCCGGGAGGTCACCGGGTCCGACACCGTGCCCTACCAGGGGGAGAACATCTGCCTGGCCCCGGGCGCGTGGACGCGCCTGTCCTTCCACGAGTCCCTGGAGCGCATCGGCGGGGTGTCCCCCGCGGTCTACACCGACTACGAGGCCTGCAAGGCCCTGGTGAAGGCCAAGGGCGAGAAGGTCATCACCGGCGAGAAGCTGGGCAAGCTCCAGGCCAAGCTCTTCGACCTGCTGGTGGAGCCCAAGCTCGTCCAGCCCCATTTCATCTATCACTACCCCACGGACATCTCGCCCCTCTCGCGCCGCAACGCCGAGAACCCGGAGATCACCGACCGCTTCGAGCTGTTCATGACCGGCCGGGAGATGGCCAACGCCTTCTCCGAACTCAACGACCCCGTGGACCAGCGCGGCCGCTTCGAGGAGCAGGTGGCCGAGAAGCAGGCCGGCGACGAGGAGGCCCACTTCATGGACGACGACTACGTGCGCGCCCTGGAGTTCGGCATGCCCCCGGCCGCGGGCCAGGGCGTGGGCATCGACCGCCTGGTCATGCTGCTCACGGACTCGGCCTCCATCCGCGAGGTGATCCTCTTCCCCCTGCTCAAACCCGAGGCGGGCGTATAGGAATGGGCTTCGTCCGCATCGTGGCCCTGCGCTATCTCTTCGCGCTCCGAAAACAGTCCTTCATCTCCATCATCAGCCTGTTCGCCGTCTGCGGCGTGGCCCTGGGCGTGGCCGCCCTCATCGTGGTCATCGGGGTCATGAACGGCTTCTCCACGGACCTCCAGGGCAAGATCCTCGGGGTCAACGCCCACATCATCGTCTCGGGCCAGCTGGGCGGCCTCAAGAAATACGAGGACATCGCCGAGCGGATCGGCAAGGTCCCCGGCGTCACCGGGGTGCTGCCCTTCATCTACGCCGAAGTGATGCTCTCCTCGGGCGGCGGGGTGAAGGGCGTGGCCCTGCGCGCCATCGACCCGGAGCGCGGCGCCAAGGTGCTCACCCTGGAGAAGGACATGGTCCAGGGCCACCTGGACGACCTGACCGGCATCGCGGACATCCCGGGCGCGCCGCCGGGCGTGGTCATCGGGGCGCAGCTGGCCGGGCGGCTGGGCGTGGCCGAGGGCCGCCAGGTGCACCTGGTCTCCCCGGCTGGGACCCAGACCGCCGTGGGCTTCTCCCCCAAGATGCGCCCCTTCGAGGTGGTGGGCGTGTTCCGCACCGGGCTGTACGAGTACGACTCCTCCCTGGTCTACACCACCCTGGACGCGGCGCGCGACCTGCTCGGCTACCCCAAGGGCGTGGTCTCGGGCATCGAGGTCAAGGTGCGCGACGTCTACGACGTGGACGCCGTGAAGGAGCGCATCCGCCAGGCCCTGGGCGGGTATCAGGTGGACGTGCAGACCTGGAAGGACATGAACGCCAACCTCTTCGCCGCCCTCAAGCTGGAGAAGACGGCCATGTTCATCATCCTGGCCATGATCGTGCTGGTGGGCTCCTTCTCCATCGTCACCACCCTGGTCATGCTGGTCATGCAGAAGACCAAGGATATCGCCATCCTCATGAGCATGGGGGCCGAGCGGGGCATGATCCGCAAGATTTTCATGTTTCAGGGCACCCTCATCGGCCTGGTGGGCACGGCCATCGGCTACCTCATCGGCATTCCGGTGAGCCTGATCCTCAAGAAATATCAGTTCATCAAGCTGCCGCCCGACGTCTATCCCGTGGACTACCTGCCCATCCGGCTGGAGGCCACGGACCTGGTGCTCATCGGAGTGGCGGCATTTTTGTTGTGTTTTTTGGCGACGTTGTACCCAGCCGGAAGAGCAGCGGCCCTGCGCCCTGCCGACGCCTTGCGTTATGAATAACCAGCAGTTATACAAACTGATTGGCGTCGGTAAGGAATTCGCCGGTCCGGCCGAGCGGGTCGAGGTGCTCTCCAGCATCGACCTGAGCGTGGAGGACGGCGAATCCGTGGCCATCCTGGGGGCCTCGGGCTCGGGCAAGAGCACGCTCTTGCACATCATGGGCACCCTGGACGACCCGAGTCGGGGTACGATAGAGTTCGCCGGACAGGACGTGCAGACCCTGGGGGAGCGCCGCAAGGCGCGGCTCCGCAACAAGGACATCGGATTCGTGTTCCAGTTTCACTACCTGCTCCCCGAGTTCAACGCCCTGGAGAACGTGGCCATGCCCGGCATCCTGGCCGGCATGCACCGTGACGAGGCGCTGGACCTGGCCGGGCAGGCCCTGGAGCGCGTGGGCCTGGCCCATCGCTCCGGGCATCACGTGACCACCCTCTCCGGCGGAGAGCGGCAGCGCGCGGCCATCGCTCGCGCCCTGCTGCTGCGGCCGCGGGTGGTCCTGGCCGACGAACCCACCGGCAACCTCGACGTCAAGACCGGGGCCCACGTGGCGGAACTGCTCCAGTCCCTGAACCGGGACCTGGGGATGACCTTCGTGGTGGTGACCCACAACCATGAGCTGGCCGACGCCATGCAGCGCCGGCTGGAGCTGCGTTCAGGAGAACTCTATGCCCAGCAGTAGGCTCCGCACGCTCCTTCTGTCCCTGCTGGCCCTGGTCTGTCTGGCCGGGCCCGCCCAGGCGCAGACGCCCCTGGCCGAAAAACCCGTCACCATCGCCATCCTGCCCTTCGAGGTCAACGCGGGCGAGGACCTCGCCTACCTCAAGGACTCCCTGTCCAACCTCCTGGCCGACCGCCTCAAGTCCGCGGGCCTGAACGTGGTGCCCCCGGACCAGGTGGCCTCGGTCCTCAAGGAGAAGGGCATCACCGCCATCGACAACGACAGCGCCCGCGAGGTGGCCCTGCTGGTGGGCGCGGGCTTCGCCCTCACCGGCTCCTTCAACCAGCTGGGCGAGTCCCTGAACTTCGACGCCCGCCTGGTGGACGCCTTCGGCATCAAGCCCATCAAGCCCATCAGCGTCGCCCGCCAGGGGCTCATCAACCTGCTGCCCGCGGTGGACGAACTGGTGACCCAGGTGCAGTCCGGCGTGCTGGGCGAGCAGACCGTGGTGGACATCGAGGTGCAGGGCAACCACACCCTGGACAAGGAAGTGGTGCTCCTGCGCCTGCGCACGGCCAAGGGCGACAAGTTCAGCCCGGCCACCGTGAACACGGACATCAAGACCGTCTACGACCTCGGCTACTTCGAGGACGTCATGGCCAAGGTCGAGGACGTGCCCGGCGGCAAGAAGATCACCTTCGTGGTGGAGGAGAAGCCCCGCATCCAGGCCATCAGCGTGGAGGGCAACGACAAGCTCGACGACGACGACATCCTGGACCACATCTCCTCCAAGACCGGCGCCATCCTCAACCCCAAGGTCCTCAAGGACGATCTGGGCCTGATCCGCGCCCTGTACCGCAAGGACGGCTACTACAAGACCCAGGTGGACTACCAGGTGGAGGGCGGCGAGACCGGCCAGGCCCGCCTCATCTTCAAGGTCGTGGAAGGCCCCAAGCTCTACATCAAGCAGATCATCTTCGACGGGGCCAAGCAGATGGACCCCGACGACCTGCGCGACCAGCTCTCCCTCACCGAGGAGGGCATCTTCTCCTGGCTGACCTCCTCCGGCGTGCTCAACGAGGAGTACCTGGAGCGCGACGCCACGGCCCTCACCGCCTACTACATGAACAACGGCTTCCTGAAGGCCAAGATCGCCCGTCCCGAGGTGGATATCCGCGACGACGGCATCTACATCATCTTCCGCATCGACGAGGGCATCCGCTTCAAGGTGGACGGCGTGCGCTACGAGGGCGAACTCGTGGCCTCCACCACGGAGCTCGACGCCGTGGCCAAGGCCGACGACCTGGCCAAGGAAGGGGAATACTTCAAGGCCGAGGAGATCCGCCACGACACCGAGCGGCTCACCCGGTTCTACAACGACAAGGGCTACGCCTACGCCGACGTGTCCACCCTGTTCGAGGACCATCCCGAGCAGGAGTCCGTCACCGTGGTCTACAAGATCGCCAAGCACCAGCGGGTGCATGTCCGCCGCGTGGTGGTGGTGGGCAACACCAAGACCCGCGACAACGTCATCCTGCGCGAGGTGCAGCTCAACGACGGCGACCTGTTCAGCGGCAGCAAGCTTGAGAACTCCGTGGACCGGCTGCAGAACATCGGCTACTTCGAGGTGGCCAGCATCGAGCCGGTGCCCACGGGCGATCCCAGCGAGATGGACCTCAAGGTCACCGTGAAGGAGAAGCCCACCGGCACCATCGCCGGCGGCGCGGGCTACTCCAGCTACGGCGGCGTGTACCTGGCCGGCTCCGTGACCGAGGCCAACCTCTTCGGCAAGGGCTACACCCTGAGCTTCAACGGCATCTTCGGCGAGGACACCACCAGCTTCGGCGTGGACTTCGTCAACCCCCGGGTCAACGACTCCGAGTGGGCCATGGGCATGGGCGCGAGCAACACCAAGGAAGAGATTACGGACTACAGCCGCGACACCTTCGGCGGCAACATCCGCGCCGGCCACCCCATGGGCGAGCACAGCGTCTACCGCATCACCTACTACCTCTCCCACTACACCATCTACGACGTGGACAACGACGCGGCCCAGGTCATCAAGGACGAGGAGGGCGACCACGTCTCCAGCTACGTGAGCCTCGACCTGATCCGCGACACGGTGAAGAAGGAAGGCATGATGCCCGTGCGCGGCGACTCCGAGCAGCTCACCGTGTCCTACGGCGGCGGCGCGCTCCTGGGCGACGACTCCTTTGTCCGCTACGTGGGCCTGGCGGACTGGTACCACAAGGTCTTCTGGGACGTGGTCTTCCACGTGCGCGGTTCCGCCGGCTTCGTGCACGAGAACTTCGACGACAAGGACATCCCCCTGGGGCAGCGGTTCTACCTGGGCGGCATCAATAGCGTGCGGGGCTACTCCAACTACTACATCTCCCCGCGCGACGACGATTCCGACGACCCCACGGGCGGCAACAAGATGTTCTATTCCAACTTCGAGCTCCTGACGCCCATCAGCAAGAACATGGGGCTGGTGAACGTGATCTTCTTCGACGCGGGCAACGCGTGGGACGAGGGCGAGGCGTTCTTCTCCAGCCAGGACGTGCCTGCGGGCTTCGATTCCCCGACTTTGGGCCTGTACAAGAGCGTGGGCACCGGCATCCGCTGGATGTCGCCCTTCGGGCCCATCCGGGTGGAGTACGGCTTCGGTCTGGACAAGCTGGAAGGCAGCAAGCAGCACAAGATCGAGTTCTCCATGGGGCAGCTTTTCTAGCCCCCGGGGAGCCCCTTGTCCTTTGCGGGGTTTGCGCCTATGTTCCGACCTCGGCCTTTGTCGCCGTGGGGACGCAATCGTGTTTGCTGAAACAAGAAATCCCGGTGCATCAAGGAGATAGAGTATGAAAAAAGTGCTG
>JBFWIY010000047.1:2927-10554 GCA_050255855.1 Desulfovibrionaceae bacterium | reverse complement strand
TCCGCGCGCGTCCATATATTGACGCGGCCCGGCCAGGCCGCCTGCCCCGCGCGGGGCGGCGGTTCGTTCCGGGGCCGAATGATTCGGACCCGAACCCGGACCTCAAGCACTGACGATGATGGCCACAGCATGAAACCCGCCCCCCTGACCCCCCTGGCGCGCCTGGAAGCGGCCGAGACCATCGCCCTGTACCCCGCGGCCAGCGGGGCCGCCCACTTCCTCTCCTTTTTGCGCGCGCGGGCCCCGCACCTGCTCGGGCGCATCGCGGCCCTGGGCGACCGCGACCCCAACAAGCAGGGCCTGACCCAGGAGGGCTACCGGGTCCTCGCGCCCGAGGCCTTCGCGGCCCTGCGGCCGGACTGCGTGGTGGCCTGCTCCTTCCCGGTGCTGGCGGCGGTGCGCGGGCTCATGGGCGAGGCCGCGGACCGGGTGGTGCTGCACGACGAGATCCAGGAATACCTGGACTGGGAGGCCGAGCGCTCGGTCCTGGCCCGGCGCACGGCCGAGGCCGCGCCGGACCTCTCCGGCCTGGCCGGGCTCTCGCGCTGCATGCACGCCATGCCCCTGGGCCCGGGGCGCTACGCCCCGGCGGACAAGGGGGCCCTGACCTACCGCCTGCTGGACATGATCCGGCTGGACGAGCGCATGGACGGGGCCTCGGTGCTGGACCTGGGCGCGGCCGAGGGCTTTTACGGGTTCGAATGCGAGGCGCGCGGGGCCTCCCGGGTCCTGGCCCTGGAGAGCTTCGGCTGGCAGCAGGGGGACGGGCTGGAGCGCTTCCTGGCCTTCCGCCACCTGTACGGCTCCCGGCTGGAGCACCGCGTGCAGGACGTGGAGGAGCTGGACCCGGCCGACATCGGCGTGTTCGACGAGGTGCTCTGCCTGGGGCTGTACTACCACCTGCGCGACCCGTTCCGCTTCCTGCGCACCGTGCGCCGGGTCACGGGCCGCCGCCTGATCCTGTCCGGCCGCACCGTGCGCATGACGGTGTTCGACCCCTACGCCCCGGGGGCGCGCAGCGCCTCGTACATGACCATGGGCAACCGGGGCTTCGGCAAGTGGCTGGCCAACGTGCCCTGCCTGATGGACATGCTGCGCATCGCCGGGTTCTCGCGCGTGGACGTGGTGTACGACGCCTGCCCGGCCGGGTCGCTCATCGCCAGCACGGCCCTGCACGCCTGGGTCTAGGAGCGCCAAGATGCGAAAAATGCAAAAAATCAGCGTCGTCATCCCCAACTACAACCAGATCGCCTACCTGCCCGCCTGCTTTGACCACGTCTGGTACCAGACCTGGCCGAACCTGGAGATCATCGTGGTGGACGGCGGCAGCACCGACGGCACCAAACAGTGGCTGGAGGAACTGCCCGGGCTCATCGAGTCCCGCACCCTGACCCCGGTGCTGGAGATGGCCGAGGACGGCGCGGTGGTGAAGACCAGCATCCGCGCCTACCGCGAGGACACCCACGCGAAGCACCCGGCGCGCGAGCTCAAGATCATCAGCTTTCCCGAAGACGTGGGCCGCAACGAGACCTACAACGCCGGGTTCCGGGCGGCCACGGGGGAGTTCTGCACCTACGTGGTGGGCGACGACCTGCCCCACCCGCACATGATGGAGGAGCTGGCCGGACATCTGGAGGCCACGGGCGCGGACCTGGCCTATGCGGACTACACCGTGGTGGACGACGCGGGCCGGGTGCTGCGGCTCATGCGGCGGCCGGACTATTCCTTCCGCGAGTGCTTCGCCCGCTGGTTCCACGTGGGCGTGGCCACCCTGCACCGCACGGCCCTGCACGAGCGCTTCGGGCTCTTCGACCCGCGCTTCACCATGGCCAACGACTACGCCTGGTACCTGAAGATGGCCGTGGGCGGGGCGCGGTTCAGCCACCTGCCCCGGGTGCTCTACTCCATCCGCTACCACGGCCACGGCCCGTCCCTGCACGCCGAGTCCCAGCGGCTGTGCGCCATGGCCCGGGAGTTCGAGCGCACCGGCCGCGACCCCTTCGCCGCCCTGGACGCGGCGCAGGACCAGGGAGCTTCATCCACCAAATGAACGATCCGCTGCGCCCCGCCACCCCGGGCCAGGGGACCGGCCCCGCCGCCGTCCCCGGGAATCGCCCCGGCAGGACCGGCCAGAATCCGCCGGAGGCGGGGGTTTCCGGCCTAATCTTTTCCCCGGCGGCGGCCGATAGGATGACTGAGGCCCGGGAGCGTC
Source organism: Desulfovibrionaceae bacterium (assembly GCA_050255855.1). GTDB lineage: Bacteria > Desulfobacterota > Desulfovibrionia > Desulfovibrionales > Desulfovibrionaceae. The sequence goes on along the minus strand of JBFWIY010000047.1, from coordinate 8,342 downwards.
GGCCCTTGTCCGGCCGGACGATCTCCCCTAGGATGTTCACCGACTGAATGATTTTCCGCCGCCCCGGAACGGCCGGGGCCGAGCCAGCGCGGAGCGCCATATGCCCGACACCAAAAGCGATTCCGTCCCCACCGCCCCGAGCCCCTTTGCGCCCTTCCGCAACCGGCACCGCGGCGAGCGCTGCGTCATCATGGGCAACGGCCCGAGCCTGAACCGCACGGACCTGGACCTGCTGCGCGCCGTGCCCACCTTCGGCATGAACAAGATCTTCCTGCTCCTGCCCCGCCTGGGCTGGGCCCCCACCTACCACGTGGCCGTGAACCCCCTGGTCATCGAGCAGTGCCGCGAGGACATCCTGGCCTCGTCCATGCCCAAGTTCATCGGCCACGAGGGGCGGCGCATGCTGCCCGAGCGCGAGGACATCCTGTTCCTGACCTCCAACCGGCGCGAGCCCGGCTTCACCACGGACCTGGACCAGCCCCTGTGGCAGGGCCACACCGTGACCTACTGCGCCATGCAGGTGGCCTACCACATGGGCTTCTCCGAGGTGCTCCTGGTGGGCGTGGACCACAGCTACCAGTGCTCCGGGCAGCCCAACGAGAAGGTCACGGCCCGGGGGCCGGACCCCAACCACTTCCACCCGGACTATTTTTCCGGCGGCCAGAGCTGGCAGCTGCCGGACCTGGAGCGCTCCGAGGCGGCCTACCGCCTGGCGCGACAGGCCTTCGAGGCCGACGGCCGCCGCATCCTGGACGCCACCGTGGGCGGCCGGCTGACCGTTTTCGACAAGGTGCGGCTCGAAGACGCCCTGGGCCGCTGAGGCCCGGGCCCGCGCAACCCCCCAACCCCGACGGACGACGACATGCAACAGCACGTGGTGGCCATCATCCCGGCCCGAGGCGGATCCACCGGCATCCCGCGCAAGAATCTCAAGACCGTGGGCGGCAAGCCCCTGGTGGTCCACGCCGTGGAGCACGCCCGGGACGCCGAGACCGTGGGCCTGGCCGTGGTCACCAGCGACGACGAGGAGATCCGCAGCGTGGCGGCCGGGGCCGGGGCGCTGGTCCTGGGCCGCCCGGACGAGTTCGCCCACGACAGGACCTGGCAGGAGGTGGACCGCCTGCTGGTCTGGGTGGTGGGGGAGCTGGAGGCCCGCAAGATCCCGGTGGACGTGGTGGTGCTGCTCTACCCCACGGCCCCGCTGCGCCGCCCCGAGTTCGTGGACCAGGCCGTGCGCCTGGTCACCGAGGGCGGGTGCGACAGCGCGCTCTCCCTGTACCGCGACATGCGCTACCTCTGGGAGGTGGTGGACGGCAGCCCCCGGCCCACCAACTACCTGCCCTGCGAGCGCATGCCCCGGCAGATGGAGGGCTGGAACCAGTGGGCCGAGAACAAGGCGGTCTACGCCGTGCGCCGGGAGCTGCTGGTGCGCACCGGGTGCCGCATCGGCGGCCGGGTGGGGTACGTGGAGATGCCCAAGTGGATGAGCATCGACGTGGACACCCCCCAGGACCTGGAGCTGGCCGAGTACATCTACCGCGCCCGGGTGGAGGGCAAGTGATGCGCGAGGGGTACCGGAACCGCTGCCCGCACGGCTGGCGGCGCTTCCTGTTCCGCCGGGAATACTACCCGGGGAACAACTACTACGGCGTGGGCGAGATCCTGCGCCGTTACGCCGGGCTGCCCCCCTGGTTCCCGCTCAACTGCAAGATCCAGCACGGGGTCAAGTTCTTCCGGGCCTACGCCTCCCCGGCCGAGTGCCCCAACCACCTGGCCTTCTACTCCTCGCCGGAGCCGCGCTGCCTGTTTCTGATGTTCAACGAGCCCGACGCCGCCTTCTTCCGCGAGCACGGGGTGGGCAACGTCCGGGCCATCGGCTCCGCCGCGGTCTACCTGGACGGCTACCTGGACCGCCTGCGCGCCGAACACCCGGACCCGCGCGGCACCATCGCCTTCCCCTGCAAGAGCAGCACGAGCACGGACGTGGTCATGGACCTGGAGGCCTACGCCGACATGCTCGTCGCCCTGCCCGAGCGCTTCCAGCCGGTGCGGGTGAGCCTGTACTACAAGGACCTGGAAAAGGGCCGGGACAAGCCCTTCCGGGAGCGCGGGCTGGAGGTGCGCTGCTGCGGCACCCTGCACAGCCAGGACTACCTCTGGAACTTCTTCGCCAACATCGCGGACTGCCGCTACGCCGTATCCAACGATTTGTGCAGCTCGGCCAACTATTATTCCATGTACTACGGCCTGCGCTACTTCAGCTACGGCCCCCGGGTGGAGGGCTTCGAGGCCAACAACCCCGGGGACCGGCAGTACGGCCGGGAGCGCATGGACGGCCGGGCCGTGACCGGCCACGAATTTCCCATGGAGGCCTGCGAGGACACGGCCCGGCAGCGGGCCATCGCCGAACAGGTCCTGGGCGCGGACCGCCGCCTGAGCCCGGCCGCGCTGCGCGGCCTGCTGCTGGGGCGGCTCTCCCCGGGCTTCCTGGCCCGCTGGACCGCGGCCCTGTACTTCAAGCGCTTCCGCCGGGCCTACTAGGGAGGGATCGGCCGTGATGCGACTGTTCGCCAAGTGGCGGGAAAAGTACCTCGCCGACCCGGACCGGGCCCTGACCGTGGCCCACGTCCCGGCGCGCCTGGGCTCCAGCCGCATCCCGCGCAAGAACCTGCGCGAGCTGGGCGGCCTGCCGCTCATCGCCTACACCGTGCTCGCGGCCAAAAACCTGCCCGGGGTGGACCGGGTGTACGTGAACACCGAGAGCCCGGAGATCGCCGAGACGGCCCGGGCCTTCGGGGCGGAGGTCCCCTTCCTGCGCCCGGCCGAGCTGGCCGGCACCGACTCGCCCATGAGCGGAGCCGTGCAGTACTTCTACGACTGGCTGCGCGACGGCCCCCTGCCGGTGAAGAAGGTCATCACCCTGCTGCCCACCAGCCCCTTCCGCAACCTGTCGGTCCTGGGGCGCATGCTCCGGGCCCTGGACGACCACGTCTTCGTGTACTCGGCCCTGCGCTTCGGCCTGCCCTGGGAGCGCCTGGTGCGGCCCGAGGGCGGGGAGCTGCGGCCCGTGTTCGCGCCGGGCGGCGCGCCCGCCCCGCGCCGGGGCCTCAAGTACATCGGCCAGTTCTACGGCCACTCCTGCGCCGTGCCCTGGGAGCACCGGCCCTTTTTCCAGGTCTTCCTGCCCCAGAACCCCCTGGAGGCCATCGACATCGACCGCCCCGAGGACTGGGAGGCCGCGTCGAGCGTGATTTCCGGAAACCACTACGATTTCGGATTCGATCCCCATGCTGTGCATCATTGACGGACGCCTCCTCTCCGGCCTGGACCGCTGGCTCCTGACCGCCCCGGACCCGGGGCCCGGGCTCCTGGCCCACGCCCTGGACACGGCCCGACGGCTGGAGGCCGAAGCCGGCCTCGGGGAGCCCCTGCGGCTCGTGCTGGCCGTGAATCCGGGAGCGGAGGGGGAGAAGAACGCGGACACGGACATGGACACGGACCTGGCGCGCCTGGCCTGCCCCGGTCCCGAGGGGCCGGACGAGCCGCGCTGGGTCTCCCTGGCCCGGGGGCTGGTTCCGGCCCTGCCCGGCCCGGCAAGGGAGCGCGTGCTGCTGTTCTGCCCCGGCGCGGGCGCGGTGAGCCCCACCCTGGCGGCCCGGCTGCTGGCCCGGCTGCCCGGGGCCGGGGACGCCGTGCTGGCCTCGGCCGACGCCCTGCACCACAACGCCCACCCGGGCTGGGTCATGCTGCCCGAGGGCCGCTACGACCCGGAGCAGGCCAGCTACGAGCACGACCACTCCCTGCGCCTCCTGCTGGAGGTCGCCCAGCGCGACGGGGACGCGGCCGGGTCCCGGCTGCGGGCCGAATCCGCCGTGACGGGCAGCCACCGCCTGTCCGAGCTGCTGGTGGTCACCGGGGGCGTGGTGCTGGCCGCCTCCCGCGCCGCCCTGGCCCGGGCCGCCGCCGGGGAGCCCCCCCGGCCCGTGGACGCCCGGGGCTGCCCGGACGTCCCGGCCGTGTACGCCCAGCCCTTTTTCGCCCTGGCCCCGGAGCCCGGGCCGCTGCCGGGGGTCCGGCCATGACCATCATGACTACGACACCCGCCGCCCGCTACGACGCCGCGGCGCTGCTGGACTTCACCCGCGCCGTGCTGGCCGCCCTGGACCTGGCCGAGGCCGACCGCCAGCGCGCCGCCGAGGCCATCTGGCAGGCCAGCCTGCGCGGGGTGGACTCCCACGGCATCCGCCTGCTGCCCCACTACGCCGCGGCGGTGCGCGCCGGGCGCATCCTGCCCCGGCCCGAACGCCGGGTGGAGCGCCGCAGCCCCACCACCGCCCTGCTCCACGCCGGGCACGGCCTGGGCCACGCCGCGGCCGCCGCGGCCATGGACCTGGCCGTGGCCACGGCCCGGGAGCACGGCTCCGGCTTCGTGGCCGTGGCCGACTCCAGCCACTGCGGGGCCATGGCCTACTACGCCGAGCTGGCCGCGGACCGGGACATGATCGGCCTGGCCTTCACCCACGCCACGGCCCGGGTGGTGCCGCCGGGCGCGGCCGCGCCCTTCCTGGGCACCAACCCCTTCTGCTTTTCCGCCCCCATGCAGGACGAGGGCCCGCTCACCTACGACGCGGCCACCTCCCTGCTGCCCTTCAACAAGGTGCGCGCCTACGGCGAGGCGGGCCGCCCCCTGCCCGAGGGCTGCGCCACGGACGCGGCCGGACGCCCCACCCGCGACCCCGCGGCCGCCGCGTTCCTGCAACCCTTCGGCGGGTACAAGGGCTTCGGCGTGGGCCTGTTCGTGGAGATCCTCTGCGCCCTGCTCCCCGGGGTCCCCTTCGGCCCGGGCGTCAGCGACATGTTCTCCGCCGACCTCTCGGGCCACCGGCGCATCGGCCACTTCTTCGGGGCCATCGACATCGCGGGCTTCACCGACCCGGCCGCCTTCCGCGCCCGCCTGCGCAACCTGGCCCTGGCCGTGCGCGGCCTGCCCAAGGCAGAAGGCGGGGAAGACTCCGCGCCCGGGGCCATGGTCCCGGGCGACCCGGAAAAACGCCTGGCCGCCGAGCGCCTGGCCCGGGGCATCCCTCTGCCCGAGGCCGTGGCCCAGCGCCTGGCCGGGCTGGGGCGCGAGCTGGGCGTGGCCTTTCCCCAGCCCCGGAGGGAGCCGTGAACCGCGACGCCGCCATGAACGAGCAGCTCGTCACCCGCTGGGCCGACCCCGGGCGCACCCGCCTGGTCACCCGGGTGGAGCGCGCCCCCGCGCCCCGGCCCGGGCCGGGCGAGATCCTGGTGCGGCCGCTCCGGGTGCCCCTGCACGGCAGCTTCTGGATGGCCACCCGGCCCGACGCCTCCCACCCGCGCGTGGCCGAATTCATGGCCGCGGGCCGGTTCGTGTTCGGCAACGGCGGCCTGGCC
>JBFWIY010000047.1:0-2827 GCA_050255855.1 Desulfovibrionaceae bacterium | reverse complement strand
CCCTGGCCCCCCAGATGTTCGCCTTCCTGGCCGCGGACGTGCGCAACGCCCTGACCCGCGACCCGGACCTGCTGCGCCGCCGCCGGGTGGTGCTGGTGGGGGCGGGCCTGTCCGGCCGCATGGCCGCCCGGCTCATCCTGGACCACAACCCCGAGGCGCGCATCCTGGCCGTGGACGTGGCCGAGGCCAACGCCCGGGCCCTGGCCGACCTGGACCCGGCCCGCAGCGCGGCCCTGGCCCTGGACCCGGCCGACCCCGAGGCCCCGGCCCGGCTGGCGCGCGAGGCCGAAGCATTCTTCCGCGGCCGCCCCTGCGACCTGCTCCTGGAGTGCTCCTCGGGCCACACCACGCCCCTGTGGGCCCACCCCGGCTTTTTCCGGCCCGGGCTCTGCTGCCTGCTCTTCGGCTTCGGGCTCCGGGGCCTGACCCTCACCCCGGCCCTGCTCCAGTGCTCCGGGGTCAAAATCCTGACCTCGCGCGGGGTGGGCACGGCCGACAACCGGCGCGAGACCGTGCGCCTGCTGGCCGGGCCCTTCGGGGACTTCGTGCGCCAACACTTCGTGCGCCGCCTGACCCTGCTCCCCTCCCTGGAGGAGGTGGCCCGGCTGGTGGCGGCAGACCGTTCCCATGGAACGGCCGTTGCAAGAGGCCTCTATTGCGCGGTCCCCAACCCCGGCGACCCCGAAAACCCCGACCGGACGCAGCCATGAACGCCTCCGACATCGCCGTCGCCCTGCTCCTGTACAACCGGCCCCGCCACACCATGCGGGTGCTGGAGAGCCTGGTGCGCAACGGCGTGTCCCGCATCCACGCCTTCATGGACCGGGCCGTCACCCGCACGGACCGCGCCCGCCAGGCCCTGATCCGGGCCGTGCTCTGCAACTGCCTGGGCATGGAGATCACCCTGCACCAGGCCCCGGAGCACCTGGGCCTGGCCAGGTCCGTGCAGAACGCCATGAACACCCTGACCCGCAGCCACAAGGCCGTGATCCTGCTGGAGGACGACTGCCTGCTGCGGCCCAACGCCCTGGCCTATTTCCGCGACGCCCTCATCCACCTGGAGCACGACCGGCGCATCCGCTCGGTGTGCGGCTACATGTTCCCGGGCCTGGACCTGCGCCTGGGGGACAACACGGACCTGCTCCTGCTGCGCCGCTTCTTCCCCTGGGGCTGGGCCACCTGGAGCGACCGCTGGCGGGACTACCGGCCGGACCTGCGCCAGGCCCTGGAGCGGCTGCGCCACGCGCCCGGCGGCATGGACCGCCTGGGCGACGACGTGCGCCGCCTATGCCGCGACCGGGACTACCTGGACGGCCGCCGGGACATCTGGAGCCTGTCCTGGATCCTGGAGCACTACGCCACGGACTCCTTCGCCCTGTACCCGCGCGACACCCTGGTGGACAACATCGGCTGCGACGGCAGCGGCAAGCACTGCGCCTGCACCGACAGCTTCGACCACGCGGACCACGTCACCGCCTACTCGGCCTGGCGCTTCGCGGACCTGGCCCACCACGCGGACAACGAGCGCGCGGTGCAGCAGTTCCTGGCCCGGGCGGCCCTGCTCACCTACCCGACCACGACGCCTGCGACCGCCACGATCCCGGCCGCCCTCCCCGAGGACGCCGTCGCGGCGGCGGGCGGGGTCGAGGCCCCGGCCCGGAGGTTCGGCTATGAGTGCGGTTGACGCCCTGGTGGTCATCCAGAACTCCTGGGGCGAGGTGGACTGGATCCTGCCCGTGCTCCGGGAGCTGCGCCGCCGCGCCGGGGCCCGCATCCTGGTGCACTTTCCCCTCCAGGGCGTGCTGGACGAGGGCGCGGCCTACCGCGACCTGGACGCCTGCCTGCGCGCCACGGCCCGGGTCATGGGCCCGGCGGACGTGGCCCGCGCCGCGGCCGCCCCGGCCGGACGCCTGCGCCTGGCCCGCCGCGCCCTGCGCCGCGGCCGTTTGGGCCGGGCCACGGCCTGGCGGCTCATGGCCGGGGGCGATCCCGGCCTGGCCTGCCTGCCCGCCGAGCTGCTCCACGCCGTCACCGGCGGGGACCCGGCCTGGCTGCTGCACGACTACTCGGGCCAGGGCCACGCCCTGTACCAGCGCACCTTCCCGGGCTCGCGCCTGGTGCTCTTTCCCCACGGCACGGCGGAATACCTCCCGGGCTCGGAGCCCCTGCGCCACATCGTGCGCCGCAGCTTCGGCGAGCAACCCCTGCCCCCGGAGGCCCTGGTCCTGGTGGGCACCGAGGGCGCGGTGGAGTTCTTCCGCGCCGCCGCGGGCCCGGCGGACATCCGGGCCGTGGGCCATCCCATGCTGGACCCGGCCTGGCAGGAGACCCTGCGCGGCTTCCGGCCCGAAGCGCCGGATCCGGTCCAAAACCGCGCCCCGGCCGTGGTCCTGGCCTGCATCCCCATGCGCAAGTTTCCCGGCCGCCGCCGCTACCTGGACATGGTGCGGCAGGTGGCCCAGGCGGCCGCGGCCCTGGGCCGGGCCCTGGTGCTCAAACCCCACCCCCGCCAGGCCCGGGAGGAGGTGCGCGAGACCCTGGCCGCCCTGGACGCCCCGGACACCCCGGACGCCCCGATCCGCGTGGCGGACGTGAGCCTGGCCTCGGCCCTGGTCCCCGGGGACCTGGCCGTGGTCTTCCCGTCCAGCGCGGGCAATCAGGCCGTGGCCCGCGGGATCCCGGTGGTGGAGTATTTCGACTACGCGGCCGGGGACTGGCCCTCCTACGTGCCCGCCGAGGGCGGCCGCACCAGCGTGTACCGCGCCCTGGGCCTGGCCCTGCCCGCCGACGACCCGGCCGGGCTGGCCGCGGTCCTGGGCGGCCTGGC
>JBFWIY010000046.1:0-10606 GCA_050255855.1 Desulfovibrionaceae bacterium | reverse complement strand
AAGGCCCAGCTGGCCAGCGTCCTGGGCGACAAGCTGCGCGCCGAGCAGCAGTACCGCCGCGCCCTGCACAACTTCAAGGCCGTGTTCAACCGCGAGATCAGCGATCCCGAGGTGGACGGCCTGGTGCTGCCCAAGCTGCCCTCCAATTTCCTGCCCGCCAGCGAGGCCACCGCCGTGGACCGCGCCCTGGACACCAACCCGACCCTGCTCCAGCTCATGCAGGCCGTGGAGCGCGCCAAGCACATCGTGAGCATCCAGGAAGCCAAGTTCTACCCCACCTTCCAGCTGGTGGGCGAGAGCCAGCGCAAGGAGCAGGACCAGGGCGCCGAGGGCGTGCGCACCGAGCAGCGCCTCGGCGTGCTCGTGACCTACAACATCTTCAGCGGCGGCTCCGACGCCGAGGCCGCGAGCGCCGCCCGCCAGGACGTGACCAGCGCCAAGAAGACCGTGCTCGACAAGCGCGACAGCGTGGAGGAGAACGTCCGCAACGCCTGGACCGACATGCTCATCGTCCTGGAGCAGGCCAAGCAGTACGAGAACCAGACCAACATCACCTTCGAGTACCTGAGCCAGCTCAAGCGCATCCAGGCCGCGGGCGGCGACGTGGACCTGACCACCATCCTCATCGGCGAGAAGGACTACATCTCGGCCACCAGCGCCATGGTCACCACCCAGATCGACCACATCATCGCGGCCTACACCCTGCTGTTCCAGATGGGCGACCTGACGCCCCAGACCGTGCAGATGTAGGCCCCCCGAGGCGGCTCCAGAGGCGGCTCCGAAGGCGGGGCGCATCCCCAGACATATTGACGGCCCGGATTCCGGGCCGTATCGTTTTTCATCATGAAAGAACTCTACCGACGCCTGCGCCTGAGGCCCGCCCTGACGACGGAGATCCTCGTGGCCACCCTGTTCGTGAACGTGCTCTTCCTGGCGTCGCCCATCTACACCATCCAGATCCTCTCCCGCTACATCCCCTACGGCTTCGACGGCACCCTCATCACCCTGACCTGCGGCATGCTGGCCGCCCTGGCCCTCATGTTCTTCTTCGGGGTCATCCGCACCCGGCTGGCCTCCGCCGTGAGCAGCGAGCCGGACCGGCTCCTGGCCGCCCAGACCATGGAGGTCCTGACCCGGGCCCGCGGCCAGGCCCTGGCGCGCATCCCCCCGGCCAAGGTGCAGGAGTACATGTCCGGCCCGCAGACCGTGCAGGCGGCCTTCGACGGCCAGCGCATCTGCTCCGTGGTGGACATGCCGTTCTCGGTGCTGTTCCTGCTGGCCGTGCTGTTCCTGAGCCGCCTGCTGGCCATGCTCACCTTCGCCTGCATCGTGTTCATCGTCCTCAACGGCGTGTGGAGCATGCGCAAGGCGCGCAAGGGCGAGATGGAGTCCCGCGACGAGAACACCAGCCACCGCGGGCTGGTCGCCTCGGCCATCGCCGGGTCGGACACGGTGCGCGCCTTCCTGGGGGCGGGGTTCGTGCGCCGCGCCTGGGAGGAGCAGGGCCACCGCCTGGCCGCCCTGCGCCGCCGCCTGGGCGACGAACGCAGCGTGACCCAGAACCTCCTGGCCGGCGTGGCCAACCTGCTGCGCGTGGCGGTCTACGCCGTGGGCGCCAAGGAGGTGGTCATGGGCGAGCTCACCGTGGGCACGCTCATCGGCGCCAGCATCCTGTCCTCCAAGGCCATGGCCAGCGCCTCCAGCTTCATGCAGAGCTTCCTGCTCATGCGCCAGGCCGAGGACGTGCTCGGCCAGCTGCGCGAGTTCTTCTCCCTGCCCCTGGAAAGCCCGTCCGGGGCGGCCCTGCGCCATTTCAGCGGCCGGCTGGAGTTCCACGACGTGGGATTCGGGTATCCGGGCATGACCGGGCCCCTGTTCGAGTCCATGACCTTCACCCTGGAGCCCGGGGACGTGTGCTGGGTGGACGGGCTCAACGGATCGGGCAAGACCACCCTGGCCAAGCTGGTGGTGGGTCTGGCCGAGCCCGCGCGCGGGGGCATCCTGGCCGACGGCGTGGATATCCGCCAGTTCGCCCCGGAGTGGTGGCGGCGGCAGATCCTCTACATGCCCCAGGAGCCGGTGTTCCTCAACGCCAGCATCCTGGAGAACATCACCCTGTCCGCCCCGGGGGTGGACGGCGAGCGGCTCAACGCCGTGGTGCGCGCCGCCGGGCTGCGCCGGTTCCTGGACAATTCGCCGCGCGGCCTGGAGACCCCGGTGGTGGAGGGCGGGCGCAACCTGCCCGTGGGCGTCCGCCGCCGCCTGGGCCTGGCCCGGGCCCTCATGAACCCGGGCCACGTGGCCGTGTTCGACGAGCCCACCGAGGGGCTCGACGCCGAGGGCGTGGCCGCGGTGCACGGGGTCATGGGCATGCTCCTGCGCCAGAAGGTGACGGTGCTCATGGCCACCACCGACCCGGCCCTGGTGGCCCTGGCCAACAGGCGTCTGGACCTCAATTCCAAACCCGTGCCGGGCTTCGGCCTCGGACCGCGCCGTGGCGCGGTCCAGCCCCAGGGCCCGGTCCTGTCCGAGGCCACCGAATGAGCGAGCCCATGCCGGAGCAGCCCTCCAACCAGATCCCCTACGAGCCCGAGCCCGCCCCGGGTCCGGACAAGCCCGCCGGTCCGGCCGCGCTCTGCCGCGACCGCATGGGGGCCCTGTGGGCCTGGTTCAAGCTGGCTTGGGCCGAGGGCCGCAGCTGCGAGGCCGAGATCGGCCGCACCACGCACCTCTTCTTTCTGGGCTGCGTGGGCCTGGTGCTGGTCTTCCTGGCCTGGGCCGCCTTCTTCGACCTGGATATCGTCAGCGTGGCCATGGGCGAGGTGGTGCCGCGCTCCAAGGTCAAGCGCGTGCAGCACCTGGAGGGCGGCATCGTGCGCGAGATCCTGGTGCACGAGGGCGACGAGGTGACTCAGGACCAGCCCCTGGTGGTGCTGGACGAGCTCCAGCCCGGCTCCTCGGTGGAGGAGCTGCAGCTGCGCATCAACGCCCTGCGCGTGGAGATCGCCCGGCTCCAGGCCGAGGACAAGGGCCTGCCGCACCCCGAATTCCCCGCGGACCTGGTCCAGACCGCCCCGGACCTGGTGCACCAGGCCATGAACATCTTTCAGACCCGCACCCAGCGCCTGCAGAACGACAAGGACACCCAGGAGGAGACCATCCGCCAGCGCGGCCAGGACATCGTGGAGATCGAGTCGCGCCTGCGCAGCCTCAACGCCAACCTGCCGCTCATCCGCAAGCAGGTGGAGCGCAGCAAGGAGCTTTACGCCGAGAAGCTCATCAAGGAGGACGAGCTCATCGCCCGCCAGAAGGAGCTCAACACCACCGTGAGCCTCATCAACGAGAGCCAGGCCGCCCTGGAGCGCGCCCACTCCATGCTCACCAGCGCCAACGCCACCCTGGACCAGGTGAGCAACACCTACCACGAGGAGGTCCGCACCCAGCTGCGCGAGTCCCAGCAGGAGTACCTGGAGGCCGAGCAGCGGCTCAAGAAGTTCACGGACATCGAGCAGCGCACCGTGATCCGCTCCCCGGTGGACGGGGTGGTGAACACCCTCTACGTCCAGGGCCAGGGCGAGGTGGTCAAGCCCGGCATGACCATCATGGACATGGTGCCCAAGGGCGATCCCCTGGTCATCGAGGCCAAGCTGCCCATCCGGGACATCGGCTATGTCCAGGTGGGCCAGACCGCGCTGCTCCGCCTGCCCACCAGCGACGCGCGCATGTTCGGCACCCTGGAGGGCAAGGTCACCAGCATCAGCCCCGACGCCGTGACCCAGCCCACGGGCGAGACCTACTATCTGGCCCGCATCGAGACCGAGCGCGACTATTTCGAGAACAACGGCAACCGCTACCGCCTCTTCCCGGGCATGCGGCTCATCGCCGCCATCCACACCGGCGAGCGCACCGTGCTGCAATACCTGGCCTATCCCTATTTCGACGCCTTCACCCACGGGCTCCAGGAACGCTAGGGGAGGGGAGATGGCCACCCGCATCCCCTGGTTCGCCCCGGTCCCCCTGCTGGAGCTGGTGCGCGCCCTGTCCCGCGCCCTGGACCTGGTGAGCCCGGCCGTGGCCGACCACCACCTGCGCGTGGGCTACGTGGCCGGGCGGCTGGGCGCGGCCGTGGGCCTGCCCGAGCCCCGGCGGCGCGACCTCATGCTGGCCGGGCTCATGCACGACGTGGGCGCGCTCTCCCTGCAGAGCCGCCTGGACGCCCTGCGCTTCGAGGCCGACGGCAAGCGCCACGCCGAGGCGGGTTGGCGGCTGCTGCGCATGTATCCCCACCTGGACCGGGCCGGGGAGTTCGTGCGCCACCACCACGACAGCTGGACCGAGGTGCAGGCCGCGGGCGTCGCGCCCGAGCTGAACCTGCTGAACCTGGCGGACCGCGTGGACGTGCTCATCCGGCGCGGCCAGCCCGTGGCCCCCCAGGCCGAGGCCGTGCGGCGGCGCATCCTGCGCCTCTCGGGCCGGGGCTTCCGGCCCGAGTATGTGGAGGCCTTCCAGGACCTGGCCGACCGGGAGGAGTTCTGGGCCCACTGCGAGGCCCCGGCCGCCCACCTGGACGCCGCCGCCCCGCCCCTGCTGCTGGCCGAGCGCCTGAGCTTCGACGAGACCCTGGCCTTCGCCCGGCTCTTCGCCCGCATCATCGACTTCCGTAGCGCCTACACCGCCAGCCACAGCAGCGGGGTGGCCGAGGTGGCCGCCTGGCTGGGCGAACGGGCGGGCATGGGCCCCGAGGCGCGCGAGCTGCTGCACATGGCCGGGTACCTGCACGACATCGGCAAGCTGGCCGTGCCCGCGGAGATCCTGGACAAGCCCGGCTGCCTCACCGGGGAGGAGTGGGAACGCATGCGCCGCCACGCCGCCTATTCCGGGGACGTGCTGGGGGAGGTGCCGGGCCTGGAGCTGGTCTGCCGCTGGGCGGCCTCGCACCACGAGCGCCTGGACGGCGGGGGCTATCCCCTGGGCCTGCGCGGCCCGGAGCTGGACCTGGGCTCGCGCATCGTGGCCGCGGCCGACGTGTTCACCGCCATCACCGAGGACCGGCCCTACCGCTGCGGCATGCCCGCCGAGGACGCCCGGGCCGTGCTGGCCCACGTGGCGGAAAAGGGCCTGGACCGCGCCGTGGTGGGCCTGCTGCTGGACGGCTTCGACGAGGTGGACGAACTCCGCCGCCAGGCCCAGGTGTCCGTGCGCGACAGCTTCCTGACCCTGGGCCGGGCGGGCTGAGTCCGCCCGCTCCGTTCCCTCTCCGATTCCTGCATCCCCGCCCGGAGCGGTCAGGCCGCGACAAAATGGATTTGTCAAAGCCAGATTTTGTGCTAAGGGGGGACCCTAGGGGACCAATGGCAACCCGTGGAGGCGTCGTGCGCCATATCGTGGGTGGATCGTTCCTGGCCGGCCTGCTGGTGGTGCTGCTGGGAGGCCTGCTTCTGGCCGCGGAGCTGTATTCCCAGCACCTGGGCGAGCGCATCGGCGGGTACTACGCCCCGCTGATGGACGCCAGCATGGAGCTGCGCCAGGAGCTGGCCAGCGGCCACCTCTGGCTGGAGGAGCTCCTGGCCGGGGACGCCGTGGTGCCCTATGCGCGCATCCGCGGCCACCTGGACGAGGCCGTGTGGTACGCCCGGGCCATGCTCCAGGGCGGGAGCAACGCCAAGGGCGCGTATCTGCCCCTGCGCAGCCGGGAGCACGTGCTCCAGGCCCAGCGCATCCTGGGCCAGCTGCTCGCCCTGCGCGACCTGGCCGAGGACCGCTACCGGCTGCGCCAGGATCCCAAGACGCCGGGCGTGGGCCCGGAGAGCGACGCGGAGTTCGACGCCCTGGCCCTGGCCGTCATGGCCCGGGCCGAACGCCTGGAGGCCGGGCTCCAGGCCGACTTCACCGACGATCTGGCGCGGTTCCGGGCGAACCAGCGCCGCCTGCTGGCCGCAGAGGTGGCGGGCATCGTCCTGGCCTCCTGCTTGGTGGTGCTGGCCGTGCTCCGCCTGGAGCGGGGGCGGCGGCGCGCGCTCCAGAGCGAGCAGCGCCTGGGCGTCACCCTGGACTCCATCGGCGACGGGGTCATCGTCACCGACGCCGCGGGGCGGGTGACGCGCCTGAACCCCGTGGCCGAGACGCTCACGGGCTGGTCCCAGGCCGAGGCCCTGGGCCGTCCCATGCGCGAGGTCTTCGTCATCATCAACGCCGTCACCCGCAAGGCCCAGGAGAGCCCGGTGGAGCGGGTGCTGGCCGAAGGGGTGGTGGTGGGCCTGGCCAACCACACCATCCTGGTGGCCCGGGACGGCGACGAGCGCCAGATCGCGGACAGCGGGGCCCCCATCCGGGGCGGGGACGGGAGCGTGGCGGGCGTGGTCATGGTCTTCCGCGACGTCACGGACCAGTACCGGCGCGACCAGCTGCTGGCCCGCAGCGAGTCCCTGCTGCGGGTGCTCGTGGAGCGCGCGCCCCTGGGCATCTTCAGCTCCAGCCCGGAGGGCCGCTACCTCCAGGCCAACGACGAGCTGGCGCGCATTTACGGCTTCGCGTCCAGCCGGGATCTTCTGGAGAACGTGGATGACATCGCCGGGCAGATCTACATGGACCCGGGCGACCGCGCCCGGCTCCTGACCATGCTGCGCGACCGGGGCGAGGTGCGGCAGTTCGAGAGCCTGCGCCGCCGCAAGGACGGGTCCGGGGTCTGGACCTCCCTGAACATCCGCGAGGTGCGCGACGGCATGGGCCGTCCCGTGCGGCTGGAGGGCTACGTCACGGACATCACCCAGCGCAAGCAGGCCGAGGCCGCCCTGAACCAGGCCATGGAGCGCGTCACCGCGGCCAACCAGGCCAAGACGGCCTTCCTGGCCGGCATGAGCCACGAGATCCGCACCCCCCTGGGCGGGGTCATGGGCATGCTCCAGCTGCTGGGCGCCACCCGGCTCGACGCGGAGCAGCAGGACTACGCCGACAAGGCCCTGGCCTCGGTCCGCAGTCTTCAGACCCTGCTGAGCGACATCCTGGACCTCTCCCGGGTGGAGGCGGGCCGCCTGGACCTGGTGGACGCCAGTTTTTCCCTCAAGGACCTGTTCGCCACCGTGCTGGACACCTTCGGCCCCATGGCCCGGGACAAGGGCCTGACCCTGGACCTGGACTTCGGCCCCGGCCTGCCCGGGCACGTGGTGGCCGACCAGGGCCGGGTGCGCCAGGTGCTCTTCAACCTGGTGGGCAACGCCGTGAAATACACGGACCAGGGCGGGGTGCGGGTCTCGGTCTGGGCCCTGTCGAGCTCCACGCCCGAGCGGGTGCGGCTGGTGGTGCTGGTGTCGGACAGCGGCGTGGGCATCCGGCCGGAGCGCCTGGCCGAGATGTTCCAGCCCTTTGTGCAGGTGGACGGCTCGGCCCGGCGGCGGGCCCAGGGCGCGGGCCTGGGCCTGGCCATCGTGCACCGCCTGCTGCGCCTGCTGGGCGGGACCCTGTGCCTGGACACCGAGGCGGGCCGGGGCAGCGATTTCTACGTGCGGCTGGACCTGAAGGCGGACCTGCGCCCGGCCGTCCGCCAGCCCGGCGAGCCGGAGACCGTGCGGCCCCGGCCGGGCGACGCCACGGCCGCGCGGCGGCCCCTGCACGTGCTCCTGGCCGAGGACGACCGCGTGAACCGGCTGGCCGTGACGCGCTTCCTGGAGAAGCTCGGGCACACCGTCACCGCCGTGGAGGACGGGGCCGCCGCCCTGGCCGCCCTGGAGCGCGCCCATTACGACTGCGTGCTCATGGACGTCCAGATGCCGGTGCTGGATGGGGTGGAGGCCACCCGGCGCATCCGTCGCCACCAGGACGGCCGCTTCGATCCCGTGGTGCCCATCGTGGCCCTCACGGCCCACGCCATGGACGGCGACCGGGAGCGGCTGCTGGCCGAGGGCATGAACGCCTATCTGGCCAAGCCCGTGGACTTCGCCGAGCTGCGCGCCGTGCTCGACCGCCTGGGCTGAGGCCGCCGGCTTTCTCCTTGCCCGCCCCGCCCCGTTCGGCTAGAGGTTACAAAACCCGTATGAATCGCAGGAGATTCATAGAATGAGACACTGCCTGGCCTGTCTGCTTTTCGGACTGCTCTTGGCCGCCCTGGCCGGTCCGGCCCAGGCCTTCGATCCCGCCGGGCGCTGGTTCGTGCGCGGCTGGGACCCGGGCGAGGACCGCGCCAGCCCGGCGGGCTACGCGGGCGAGGCCGTGGTGACCGCCCGCGGCGACGGCTACGAGTACCAAATCCTGCTGCCGGACCAGAGCCTGGAGTACTCCGGCGCGGCCCTCTACGACGCCGGAGCCGGGGTGCTGGCCCTGCAATACCAGAGCGCCGACGGGGCCGAGTCCGGCGTGACCCTGCTGCACGTCAGGGACGACCGGCTGGAGGGGCCGTTCCTGCCCTACGGCGAGGACGGCCGGACGGGCTGGGAGATCTGGGAGCGGCGCTAGCCGGACCGGACGCGTGACGCCATGGGGGCCCCGGGAGACCGGGGCCCCCTTTTTTTCGGCGAACGTTCCGGCGTGGCGCGATAATCTGCAAAAATGTAGGCTTGGCGCGATTATGTAACATTATCGTAACACACCCCCTGGGGAAACGGGCTAGGCAGGTCACATTTTGGATTGCCGGGCTGTTGCAACTCGGTGACGACGCCCGGGGCGGCGTCGCCGGCAGAGGGGGAAAACCATGACCATCCGGTTCCGACTGATCGTGTCGTTCGCGTTGTTGCTGCTCGTGTTGGTGGGGATGGGGGCTGTGGGGCTGCAGGCCACGACCCGCTGGGTGGGGGCCGTGGAGCGCTCCCGGGAGATGATCGTGCCCTTCCTGCGCCAGGCGCAGGAGTGCCGCATCCTGGTGCTCACCCTGCGCCGCTTCGAAAAGGACACCTTCCTCAACATCGGCAAGCCCGACAAGCAGGCCAAGTACCAGGAACGTCTGGACAAGGCTGCGGGCAAGCTCTCGGAGACCATCGTCGCCCTGCAGGGCCTGGCCAAGGCCGATCCGCGCATCCCGGCGGAGGTCGCCGCCACCCTGGCCGGGCTGCCCGGCGATCTGCAGGAGTATCTGGACGGCATCCACGGCCTGGCCCAGCGGGTCATGGTCGACGCCTCCATGACCCCGCAGGAGGCCAACCACAGCATGATGCCCTTCAAGGAGGCCACCTACCGCATGGAGGAGGGCATCGACGCCGTGGGCGCTTTCGGCCTGCAACTGGCCGAGGAGACCGCGGCCGAGGAGTCCAGCCGGGCGGGCGGGGTGAGCGCGCTGCTCTATTGGGGCCTGGCGGGCGGGCTGCTGCTGGCCGTGCCCGTGGTCTGGTGGTGCAACCGCTCCATCGCCCGGCCCCTGGGGCGCATCACCCGCTTCGCCGCCCGCGTGGCCGAGGGGGACCTGGAGGCCGCCGCCGTGGGGCCCTTCCAGGGCGAGGTGGCCCAGCTGCACCGGGCCCTGAGCCACATGCTGGAGCGGCTCAAGGGCATCATCGTCGAGGCCGAGGGCAAGGGCCGGGAGGCTGAGCGCCAGGCCGCCGGGGCCCGCGAGGCCCTGGCCCAGGCCGAGGCCGCCAAGGCCCGGGCCGAGCAGGCCCGCATGGAGGGGCTGGCCGAGGCCGCCCAGCGGCTCCAGGGGGTCATCGGGCAGCTCTGCCGGGTCAGCGAGGACATCACCGGCCGCATCGCCCGGGTCAAGGAGAGCGCCTCGCGCCAGAGCCGGCGCAGCTCCGAGACCGTGGCGGCCATGGAGGAGATGAACCACTCGGTGCGCGAGGTGGCGACCAACGCCTCCCAGGCCGCGGACCGATCCAACAGCGCCCGCGAGCAGGCCGAGGCCGGGGCCTCGGTGGTCCAGGCCCTGGTGTCGGCCATCGAGGAGGTCCAGGTCAGCGCCCGGGAGACCAGCCGCAACATCAACGAGCTGGGGACGCACGCCGAGGCCATCGGCCGGATCATCACCGTCATCGAGGACATCGCGGACCAGACCAACCTGCTGGCCCTCAACGCGGCCATCGAGGCCGCCCGGGCCGGGGAGGCCGGGCGCGGCTTCGCCGTGGTGGCCGACGAGGTGCGCAAGCTGGCGGAGAAGACCATGTCCGCCACCAAGGAGGTGGGTCAGGCCGTGGTGGTCATCCAGGACGGCACCCAGCGCAACCTCACCTCCATGCGCGAGGCCGTCTCCGCCGTGGACAAGAGCACCGGCCACGCGACCCGGGCCGGGGACTCCCTGCTGACCATCGTGCGCACCATCACCGAGGCCAACGACCAGGTGCGCTCCATCGCCGCCGCCGCCCAGCAGCAGAGCCAGACCAGCCAGACCATCATGGGCGCGGCCGAGGACGTGAACCAGCTCGCCGTGACCACCACCTCGGACATGGAGCAGGCCAGCGACGCCGTGCGCGAGATGGCCGGGCTGGCCGAGCGGCTCACGGATTTGACCGGGCAGCTGAGCCGCGATTGAGGCGGTCAGGCCCCGAGCAGGCCGAGCAGGGTGAGGCCGTCGCGGGCCAGGGTGGCGGCGAAGACGAGGAGCAGCACCCCCAGGCCGCGCAGCAGGGTGCGGTGCGCCCGGCCGCCCAGGAAGCGGCGCGACGAGGCGGCCAGCACCACCACCGTC
>JBFWIY010000045.1:2931-10705 GCA_050255855.1 Desulfovibrionaceae bacterium | reverse complement strand
TGCGCACCCCGCTCTCCGGCGTCCTGGGCATGCTCCAGCTCCTCAAGCAGGACCCCGACGACCCGGACCGCGCGGAATATTTGGACGTGGCCCTGCGCTCCACCCGGGGGCTCATGACCGTACTGGGCGACATCCTGGACCTGAGCACCATCGAGCGCGGCGTGTTCGCCGTGCGGACCACGGCCTTCGAGCCGCGCGAGGTGGCGCGCGAGGTCCTGGGCGGGTTCGAGCCCCTGGCCCAGGCCAAGGGGCTGGAGATGGAGACCCGGCTGGACCCGGGCATGCCCGAGGAACTGCTGGGCGACGCCGGCCGGCTGCGCCAGATCCTCTTCAACCTGGTGGGCAACGCCGTGAAGTTCACCGCCCAAGGCCGGGTGCGCCTGGAGATGAGCCTGCCCGACGGACCGGCCGGGGCCCCCCGGCGGCTGCTGTGCAGCGTCGTCGACACCGGCATCGGCATCCCCGACGACAAGATCGAGGCCGTGCTGGAGCCCTTCACCCAGGCCGACGGCTCCCTGTCCCGCCACTTCGGCGGGGTGGGGCTCGGGCTGTCCATCGTGCGCCGCCTGGTGCACCTGCTCGGCGGCAACCTCCAGATCGCCAGCCGGCCCGGCCAGGGCACCGAGGTGCTCTTCACCATGCCCGTGTCCCTCCTCGACGACGCCGTGGCCCTGGCCCCGGCCGCCGCGGTCCGCCCCGGCCCGGAGCCAGACGGACCGGACGAACGCCGCCGCATCCTGGCCGTGGAGGACGACCCCGGCCTCCAGTTGCTGCTGCGGCGCATGCTGGAGCGGCACGACCTGCGCGTGGACACGGCCTCCGACGGGGCCGAGGCCCTGGACCGCCTGGCCCACGGCCGCTTCGACCTGGTGCTCATGGACGTGCAGATGCCGAGCATGGACGGCTGCGAGGCCGTGCGGGCCATCCGCTCCGGCGCGCGGCCCGGGGTGGACCCGGCCGTGCCCGTGGTGGCCATCAGCGCCCACGCCCTGCCCGAGGACCGGGCCCGCGCCCTGGAGGCGGGCATGGACGACTACCTGACCAAGCCCTTCACCGCGGGCGACCTGCTGGGGATTATCAAGCGTTGGGCCCCGCGCCGCCCGGCCGGGGAGTCGTAACCCAGCACTCTCGCAGCTTTTTCTCCACATCCAGAAAATGTTACCTTTTGGTGACAAGTATGGTACAAGCCCCCCGGCGGCGTTGAACCGCGGCGCCGAAGGGAGCCCATGACGCTTCGCACCTTTCAGATGCGCATCCTCATCTGGGTGGCCGCCCTGCTGGTGGCCGCCCTGGCCGCCCTGTTCATGCTCGCCTCCCGCGCCGTGGAGGCCCGGCTGGTGGCCGAGGCCCAGCACAAGGCCCTGCGCGAGCTGGACGCCGTGGACTTCCTGCTCCAGCACCACGCCCCCTTCACCGACGACCGGGAGCTCGACGGCTTCGCCGAGGACCTGGGCGCCCGCCTGGGCATCCGCATCACCTACATCCAGCACGGCCATGTCCTGGCCGACAGCAACGTGCCCTACGACAAGGTCGGCGGCATGCAGGACCACTCGGACCGGCCCGAGGTCCTGGCCGCCGAGGCCGACGGCCAGGGCGCGGACATCCGCACCAGCGCCACCCTGGACCGCAAGATGCTCTACGTGGCCCGGGCCATCCCGGCCGGGGCCGGACTGCCGGGCGGGGTGCTGCGCCTGGCCGTGCCCTTCTCCGACGTGGCCCAGAGCGCGGCCCAGGCCCGCGACTCCCTGGCCGTGGCCGCCGTGGCCGTGCTGCTGCTGGCCGCCGCCCTGGGCTGGGGCCTCACCAGCATCATGACCCGCTCCCTGCGCGCCTTCTCCTCGGCCGTGGCCGAGATCGGCGCGGGCAACTACCAGCGCCGCATCCGCGAGGTGCCCGGGGGCGAGTTCGCGCCCCTGGCCGAGTCCGTCAACGCCATGGCCGCCAGCATCGCCCGCCACGTGGCCCTGGTGGAGGACCAGCGCGGCCAGCTGGAGGCCGTGTTCCAGGGCATGCACGAGGGCGTGGCCGTGCTCGACGCCGAAGGGCGCATCGAGTCCTGCAACGCGGCCTTCCGCGCCATGTTCCCCGACGCCCCGGCCCCCGAGGGCCGCACCCCGCTGGAGGCCACCATGCGCCTGGAGATCCAGGACGCCGTGGACGCCCTGGTCATGGAGCCGGACCGCGCCAGCGCCGGGGTGGGCTTCGAGCTGCCCTCGGGCCGCCACCTGGACCTCTGCGCCGTGCCCTACCTGGACCACAACGCCCAGCGCAAGATCGTGCTGGTGCTGCACGACGTCACCGAGGTGCGCCGGGGCGAGACCGCGCTGAAGAATTTCGTGGCCAACGCCTCCCACCAGCTGCGCACCCCGCTCACCAGCATCCAGGGCTACGCCGAGACCCTGCTGGACAACCCGCCCGACGACCCGGCCACCGCCCGCCGCTTCCTGGCCACCATCCGCAAGAACGCCGTGCACGTGAGCGGCATGATCTCCAGCCTGCTGGCCCTGGCCCGCAGCGAGCGCGCCCAGGCCCGCAACAGCCTGGAGCCCGTGAACATCGCCCTGGTGCTGCACCGGGCCGTCACGGACCTGGAGCCCCTGGCCCAGCGCCGGGGCATCCGCATGGACACCGCCGGGGTGGACGAGGTGCTCGTGCTGGGCGAGCCCGAGGGCCTGCTCCACCTGCTGCACAACCTGCTGCACAACGCGCTGAAGCACAGCCCGGATGGCGGCGTCATCACCGTGAGCGCGGAGCGCCACGGGGACGAGGCCGTGTTCGCCGTGCACGACCAGGGCCCGGGCGTGCCCAAGGAGCACGCCGAACGCATCTTCGAGCGCTTCTACCGGGTGGACGCCAACGCCGTGGGCGACGACGGCGGGTCCGGTCTGGGCCTGGCCATCTGCCGCCAGATCGCCCGGAACTTCGGCGGCGACGTCTGGTACCAGACCAACACCCGCGAGGGCGCGGGCGCGACCTTCCGCTTCCGCCTGCGCACCGACGGCCCCGAGCCCGAACCGCAACCCGAACCGGGGCGCAGCTCCGAGCCCGCCTGAGCACCGCCATATGGACGTCTACGACCTGTTCTTCTACCTGGCCCTGGGCGCCGGCTTCCTCAACGCCTTCAACCTCGGGGCCAACGACGTGGCCAACTCCATGGCCTCGGCCGTGGGGGCGCGGGCCATCACCGTGCGCCAGGCCGTGCTCATCGCCGCGGTCCTGAACTTCGTGGGCGCGGTGCTGCTGGGGTCCCACGTCACCGCCACCATCAGCAAGGGCATCATCAACACCGCGGCCATCTCCGACCCCAAGCTGATGATGATCGGCATGTTCTCCGCCCTCATCGCCGCGGCGGGCTGGGTGTTCCTGGCCACCATGACCGCCCTGCCCGTGAGCTCCACCCACGCCATCGTGGGGGCCATCATGGGCTTCGGCCTGGTGGCGGGCGGGTTCGGCTCGGTGCAGTGGGGGGTCATGGGGGCCATCGTGCTCTCCTGGTTCATCTCCCCCTTCTTCGCCGCCACCATCGCCTACCTGGTCTTCGCCCACATCCGGCGAACCATCCTCTTCGCCCACAATTTCGTGCGCCAGGCCAAACGCTGGGCCCCGGTCTGGGTGGCCCTCACCGTGGCCCTGCTCGGCCTGTCCTTCCTGTTCAAGACCCCCATCGGCAAGCTCATCCACCTGCCCTGGTACTGGACGCTGGCCCTGGTGGCCGGGCTGAGCACGGTGGTCTGGGCCATCGGGGTGTCGATCATGAGCCGCACGGTGCTCGACCCCGAAGAGGGCGCCGAGGCCGTGGAGCGCCTGTTCCGCAAGATGCAGGTGGGCACCAGCTGCTACGTGGCGCTCAGCCAGGGGGCCAACGACGTGGCCAACGCCATCGGTCCGGTGGCGGCCATCTACCTCATCGCCAAGCACCAGATCATCGCCACCCAGACCGAAGTGCCCATGTTCATCCTGGTCATCGGCGGGCTGGGCATCGCCGTGGGCATCATGGCCCTGGGCTACAAGGTCATGGACACCGTGGGCGAGAAGATCACCACGCTCACCAACACCCGCGGTTTCGCCGTGGACTTCAGCGCGGCCAGCACGGTGCTGCTGGCCTCCAAGCTGGGCCTGCCGGTCTCCACCACCCATGCCGCCGTGGGCGGGGTGGTGGGCGTGGGCCTGGCGCGCGGCTTCGGCGCGGTGGACTTCCGCGTGCTGGGCCGCATCGTCATTTACTGGGTGCTCACCGTGCCGTTCGCGGCCTTGTCCAGCATGTTGCTGTTCATTGTCTTGAAATGGATTTTTTATTGAGGCATCGTCGCAACCAAGGAGCCCGACATGTCCCTGCGCATCCCATTCTTCGGCCTGCTCGTGAACACCACCCCCATGGAAGGGCTGGTGGAGCACTACGACAAGATCGCGGAATGCATCACCATCATCAATGACTCCATCGCCTGCTACGTGACCGGCGGGAGCTGCCGCGAGATGGAGGAGCTCTCCGAGGCCATCAACCAGGTGGAGGACCAGGCGGACCGCATCAAGCGCCGCATCCGCAACCACCTGCCCCGGCGGCTCTTCATGGCCGTGGATAAGACCCTGTTCCTCCAGTACACCACCAAACAGGACAACATCCTGGACTCGGCCCAGTCCGCCCTGGAATGGCTGGCCATGCGCCACATCGAGCTCGGGGTGGAGTACCAGCGCGGCTTCGTGGACCTGCTGGACGGCATCCAGACCGCCACCTCCCTGCTGGGACCGGCCCTGCACGCCACCATCGCCCTGGTCAACGGCACCTCCATCGACCGCGACGGCACCAAGGAGACCTTCCGCAAGGTGCGCCTGGTGCGCGAGGAGGTCCAGGACCGGGCCGTGGCCCTCACC
The DNA here is from genome assembly GCA_050255855.1 of Desulfovibrionaceae bacterium. Classification (GTDB taxonomy): domain Bacteria; phylum Desulfobacterota; class Desulfovibrionia; order Desulfovibrionales; family Desulfovibrionaceae. The sequence continues at coordinate 5,836 of JBFWIY010000045.1, read as the reverse complement.
CGCGACATCTACACCTCGGACATGGACTTCAAGGACATCTACCAGCTCATGCACTTTGTCTCGGACCTGAACGAGATGAGCCACAACTGCGCCAGCTGCGTGGACATGCTCCGGGCCATGATCGCCCGCTAGGGCCCGGGTTGCGACGAAAAACGGCCGCGCCCCCGACGGGGACGCGGCCGTTTCGTTTTCGCATCCGAACGGACGTCAGGCCTTGAGCTGACCCTTCACGGTGTCGGCCACGGCCCACAGGGCCTTGGCGGACGGGCTCTCGCGGTCCACCTTCACCAGGGGATAGCCCTGGTCCATGGAGCGCACCAGCTCGGGGTCGATGGGCACGCGGCCCAGGAAGGGCGCGCCCGTGAGCCGGGCCAGGGCCTCGCCCCCGCCCTTGCCGAAGATCTCGTACTCCTTGCCGCAGTCCGGGCAGACAAAACCGCTCATGTTCTCCACGATGCCCAGCAGCGGGTTCTCCAGCTCGCGCACGAAGCCCACGGAGCGGCGCACGTCGTCCACGGCCACGCCCTGGGGGGTGGTGACGATGACGGCCTGGGCCTCCTTGCCCAGCAGCTGGAGCACGCTCAGGGGCTCGTCGCCCGTGCCGGGGGGGCAGTCCACCACCAGCACGTCCAGGTCGCCCCAGGCCACGTCCTCCAGGAACTGGCGGATGAGCCCCATCTTCACCGGGCCGCGCCAGACCACGGCCTGGTCCGCGTCCGGGATCATGAACCCGAGGCTCATGACCCAGAGCTGGTCGGAATAGGGCACGGGCTCCATGAAATTGGCCTCGATGTGCGGGGTGGAGCCGGTCAGGGAGAGCAGCCGGGGCACGCTGGGGCCGTGCACGTCCACGTCCAGCAGGCCGACCTTGAGGCCGGAGAGGGACAGGGCCACGGCCAGGTTGGTGGCCACGGTGCTCTTGCCCACGCCGCCCTTGCCGGACAGGACCACGACCTTGTTCTTGATGCGGGAGATGGCCTTTTGCAGTTTGTCCTCGCCGGGCCCGGCGCACTCGCCCGGGGTGCCGCCCGAGGAGCAGCCCCCGCCGGGGGTGCTGGAGGGGCAGCTCTTGCACGCGTCGCTCATGTCGATACTCCTTCACATGGGGAATGGCGCGGCCGTGCGGCCGCGGGCAACAGTCATACCCGGCTGCCCGGGAAAGTCAAACCGGGAGCGGCGAAACCGGCGGGAGGTCAGCGTCCGGCGCCGGGGGCGGTCCCGGGCGGGACGGCCCCGGGCATGCGCAGGTGCTCGAACGACCCCTGGCGCAGGGCCTCCACCACCTCGTCCACCCCGCCGCGCAGCCAGTCCGTCACCGCGACGCCGGAGAGCTCCAGCGTGCGCCGGGTGGCCGAGGGCAGGGCCCCGCAGTAGAGGTGGGTGACGCCGCAGGCCAGCAGGGCCGAGGTGCGGTCCGCCGCGTCCTGGGACACCAGGGTCAGCCGCCCGGCGGGGCGGATGTCGCCCCCGAGCCGGTGGTAGAGGCGCAGCTCGCTGGCGGTGTCGAAGACCGAGGCCAGGCGGTCCTGGTAGCAGGCGAGGCAATAGACCATACGGCCTCCTGAAGCGCCCCGGACAGGCGGGCGCGGCGCAGGGGCGGGTCGGCCCCAGGCCGACCCGCCGTGGCTTTGGGGCCGTCAACGGCCCCCCGTCTTGCCCATGAACAAAGCATCGGCCGTGCCGAAGCGAAAAAAGTGTGTCCTCACGCCGCCCTGGTGTGGACTGGCGGCGCCGATGTGGCCGGACTTGCACGAAAAACAGGCGCAATTTGCGCCCGGAACGGCGCGCTCAGACGCGCTTCGCGCCCTTGATGCCGCAGCGGGAGAGCAGGCGGCGCAGGGTGTCCTTGGAGATGTCCAGCTCCCGGCAGGTGGCCATGCGCCGGCCGCGGTTGCGGGTCAGCGCAGAGAGCACGGCCTTGCACTTGATCTCCTCCAGGGTGCCGGAGAAGTCCGCCACGGCGTCGGCGTCCTGGCCGGGGCGCAGGTGCTCGGGCAGGTGCTCCAGCTGGATGAACCCGCCCGGGCAGAGGATGAAGGCGAACTCCAGGATGTTCTCCAGCTCGCGCACGTTGCCCGGGAAGTCGTGGCGCATGAACAGGGCCAGCACGTCCTCGCTCACGCCCTGGACGTCCTTGCCCTGCAGGGCGGCCAGGCGGTGCACGAAGTGGCTGACCAGCAGGGGCAGGTCCTCGCGCCGCTCGCGCAGCGGGGGCAGGCGCAGGGTGGCCACGTTGAGGCGGTAGTACAGGTCCTGGCGGAAGTCGCCCCGCGCCACGGCGGCGTCCAGGTCGCGGTTGGTGGCGGCGATGATGCGCACGTCCGTGGGCACGGGCTGCACCCCGCCCAGGGGCTCGAAGACCTTTTCCTGGAGCACGCGCAGCAGCTTCACCTGGAGCTTGGCGGGCAGGTCGCCGATCTCGTCCAGGAACACGGTGCCGCCCTTGGCCAGCTCGAAGCGGCCGGGCTTGTCCTTGCGCGCGTCGGTAAAGGCCCCGGCCTTGTAGCCGAAGAGTTCGGACTCCAGCAGGGTATCGGGCAGGGCCCCGCAGTTCACGGCCACGAAGGGGCCCTTGCGGCGCTCGGACAGGTGGTGCACGGCCCGGGCGAAGAGCTCCTTGCCCGTGCCGGACTCGCCCAGGATGAGGACCGTGGCCTCGCTCTTGGCGATCTGGGGCAGGATCTGGAAGATGCGCCCCAGGGCCCGGCTCTTGCCCACGATGTCCTCGACGCCATACGATTCCTGGACCTGCTGGCGCATGAGGTGGACGTCGGTGAGGTCGCGGAAGGTCTCCACCCCGCCGATGAGCTTGCCGTCGCGGTCGCGCAGGGGGGCGGCGGAGATGGAGACCGGCACCTTGGCGCCGTCGGCGCGCACGATGAAGCGGCTCTTGTTGCCCACCGGG
>JBFWIY010000045.1:0-2831 GCA_050255855.1 Desulfovibrionaceae bacterium | reverse complement strand
GGCGCGCTCCAGGTCGAAATCCACGTAGGGCAGCAGGTCCGTCTTGTTCAGGATCATCACCGCGGAGATGTGGAACATGAGGGGATACTTCTGGGGCTTGTCGTCGCCCTCGGCCACGGAGAGCAGCGTCACCTTGTAGTCCTCGCCCACGTCGAACTCCGCCGGGCAGACCAGGTTGCCCACATTCTCCACGAAGAGGATGTCCAGCCCCTCCAGGTCGATGGCGCGCACCGCGTCCTGGACCATGCTGGAGTCCAGGTGGCAGCCGCCCTCGGTGTTGATCTGCACGGCCTGGGCCCCGGTGGCGGCCACGCGGCGGGCGTCGTTGTCCGTCTGGAGGTCGCCCTCCACCACGGCCATGCGGAACTCGCCCTTGAGGTCGGCCAGGGTGCGCTCCAGCACGGTGGTCTTGCCCGCGCCCGGGGAGCTCATGAGGTTCAGGCACAGGATGCCCTTGTCGTCGAACAGGCGCTTGAGGTCGGAGGCGATGCGGTCGTTGGCCTCCAGGACGTTGCGCACCACGGGGATTTCCATGTCGTGCTCCTTGGGATCGGCGGGGCGGGGCGAACCCCGGCGCGGCCGCCGGAAAGGTCAGTCGGTTCCGTCGTCGTACTGGCGGGGGTTGGTCCGCTCGTGGCCGGGTTCGGCCTTGGCCGCGGCCGGGCCGGTCTCCCCGGCGGCTTGGGCGGACTCGGCCGCTTCGGCGCCCGGGGCCTCTTCGGCCTCGATGGACTCGATGCGCAGCTCCCGGCCGCGCACCACGTCGTGGCCGAACTCGCGGCCGCAGAAGGGGCAGGGCATGTACAGCCGGTCCTCGGGCTCGTACTCCTTGCCGCAGCCGCCGCAGCGCACGCCCATGGGGACCTCGTTCACCACCAGCTCGCAGCCTTCCAGGTCCGTGCCCGGGGTCAGGGCCTCCCAGGCGAAGGTGAGCGAATCCGTCACCGCCCCGGCCAGCTGGCCGTTGCTCAGCGTCACCCGGGTCAGGCGGCCCAGGCCGTGCTTGGCCCGCTCCTCCTCCACGATGTCCATGATGCTCTGAATGAGGCTCATCTCGTGCATGGCCCCCCGGCATACCCGAAATCCCGGGGCGCGGCAAGGGACGGGGCGGCCCGGATCGTCTCGACCGCCGCCGCAGCCGAGCGGGAAAACTTGCCTTTCTTCTTGACTCGACCGGCAGATATGGGTTGAAAGGACGGGAGGTCGGCCCGTTTTCCGCCGTTCACGGGCCCCGATTGACCGTTGGCCGGAAAAGGGGGCACTCCCTCGCCGACCTGCGGTATAGCCATCCAAGCCGCGCCCCCTCGCGCCAAGGAGCCGCCCATGTTCGTCGGTCTGAAGATGCTCAAGAACTTCGTCACCACCACCCCCAAGACCCTGGTGAAGGACGCCGAAAGGCTCATGGAGCAGAGCAAGCTCTGGATGTTGCTCGTGCTCGACGGCGAAAAGCTCGTGGGCTACGTCCGCGCCGAGGACATCGCCCGGGCCATGCCTTCCCTGGCCACCTCCCTGTCCCGACACGAGCTGGGCTACCTGCTGGACCGCCTGACCCTGGACAAGATCATGCGCAAGGACATCGCCACCGTGGCCCCGGAAGTGGAGATCGAGGCCGCCGCGCAGGTCATGTACGAGCGCAACCTGGCCGGGCTGGCCGTGCTTCAGGGCGACCGGCTCATCGGCTACATCAACCGCTCCGTGATGCTCGACGTGCTGGTGGAGGAGATGGGCTACCGCCAGGGCGGCTCGCGCATCAGCGTGGAGGTGGAGGACCGCCAGGGCATCCTCTACGAGATGGCGGGCATCGTGTCCCGCATGGGCCACTCCATCATCTCCACGGGCACCTTCTACCACAACGGCCGGCGCATCATCGTGCTGCGCGTGGCCTGCACCGACCCCTCGCCCATCGCCGCCGCCCTGCAGGAGCACGGCTACCGGGTGGTGGGGGCCATGGACTTCATGGAGGAGTGGCAATAGCGGCCGGGGACGCCCCGCCGCGCGGCGGCGTCCCCCCGGCCTGCGACCGTCGCCCGCGCCGCCCGAACCCGGCGGCCGACCCAACGCCAACCCGCGCCGCGGGGCCCCGGGCCCCGCGGCCGCGCGACCAAGGACAACCAAGGACACCGGCATGGCCCTGCTGGACGTGGACAACATCACCCTGACCTTCAAGGGCGTGGCCGCCCTCACCGGGGTCAGCTTCTCCGTGGAGGCCGGGCGGATCGTCTCCCTCATCGGCCCCAACGGCGCGGGCAAGACGAGCATGCTCAACTGCATCTCGGGCCGCTACACGCCGGACAGCGGCGCCATTACTATGAGTGGGCGCTCGCTCCTAGGGATTCCGGCCCACCGCCGGGCGGCCCTGGGCCTGTCGCGCACCTTCCAGAACATCGCGCTGTTCAAGGGCCTCTCCGTGCTGGACAACCTCATGGTGGGCCGCCACTGGCGCATGCGCTACGGCCTGCTCTCGGCCCTGCTCTACTGGGGCCCCTGCTCCCGCCAGGAGGACGAACACCGCCGCCGCGTGGAGGACGTCATCGACTTCCTGGGCCTCTCCCCCTTTCGCCACGCCGTGGCCGGAAGCCTGCCCTACGGCGTGCAGAAGCGCGTGGAGCTGGGCCGGGCCCTGGCCGCGGACCCGGAGCTGGTGCTGCTGGACGAGCCCATGGCCGGCATGAACCTGGAAGAGACCGAAGACATGGCGCGCTATATTTTGGACATTTCCGAGGAGTGGGGAATCACTATCGTGCTCGTGGAGCACGACATGGGCGTGGTCATGGAGCTCTCGGACCATGTGGTGGTGCTGGACTTCGGGGCCGTGCTGGCCGCCGGGACCC
>JBFWIY010000044.1:0-10841 GCA_050255855.1 Desulfovibrionaceae bacterium | reverse complement strand
GGCCGAATGCAGCTTCCACTACGACCACTGGGGGGAGATCTTCCGCACCGCCCTGGACCGGGGCTACCAGATCGTCACCCTGGCGGACTGGTTCGCGGGCCGGTACGACCCGGCGCGCAAGGTGCTGGTGAACCGCATGGACGTGGACGACCACATCGAGCGCCTGTGGATCATGCGCGACATCCTGGCCGGGCTCGGGGTGCGGGCGTCCATCTTCTTCCGGCTGCACGCCCAGGCCTACAACCTGCTCTTCTTCGACCACGTGAACCTGGTGCGCGCCCTGGCCGCCGACGGCCACGAGATCGGCCTGCACTCCGAGATCGAGGACCTGAGCCACATCTGCCGGCTGGAGGCGGAGCAGGCCCTGCGCGCCGAGATCGCCCTCTTCGGCGACCTGCTGGGCGCGCCGGTGCGGGGCGTGGCCTCCCACGGCGACATCACGCCCTACAACAACCTGGACTTCTGGAAGGACCACACCCCCGCGGACTTCGGCCTGCTCTACGAGGCCTACGACCGGCCCCTGTGGACCGGCTCGCGCTACGTGTCCGACAGCGAGTACACCCGCTGGAAGGCCTACGAGGGCGGCGAGCTGCGCCAGGGCGACCGGCGCTGCGCCTGCGAGCACCTGCGCGAGGGCGCGAGCCCGATCTACCTGCTGACCCACACCTGCAGCTGGTATCGGCGCCACATCCACGAACAGTGCGTCTACGACTCCTAACAGCGAGACCAACATGAACGTTCTCTCTCCCCGGACCTTCGACATCGCCGAATTCCGCCGCATCGACGGAGTGTTCGCCCACGTCGATCTGATGATGGTCGTCAAGAGCCAGAACCAATCCGAACGCCGGGCCAACATGCTCGCCAGCCTCAAGGACGGGAAATGGGGCCGGAGCGAACAGCGGGACATCTCCATCGGCCTGCTGGCCCGGGGCCACCTGGCCCAAGGGGCCTTCCAGGAACAATGGCGCAGGGAATACCGTGAGCCGCGGCATTTCCGGCAGCATGGCGCCAAGGCGCTGCTGACCGAAGTGAATCGGGTGGTTGAACTGGATGCGCAGTTCCAGGAAGCGGGAGAAATCCGGCACCCCTTCTTCGCCTTTCTCCATACGGTGGACATCTCCGCCGACGGCCGGCGCATCCTGGTCACTTCCTCGGGATACGACAGGCTGATGGAATTCGAGGCGACGGACCACGGCTACGCCGAGAGCTGGAGCTGGGTCGGATGGCGGCACGGGTTCAACCCGGACGAAAACGGGCTCTGGGTCACGGACGACAAGGCGGAACAGCGTGAGCTGGAGGCCAAAGGCATCGCCTGCCGGTTCGTGGATCCCAAAGACCATGGGGAACAAGGACTGCTGACATCCGAGCGGACCGTGCATCCCAACGTCGCCGTCTACGATCCCCATGACGGCGAACGGTCCATCCTCCTTTCCTGCGGAAAGAAAGGCGAACTCTACAGGGTCGACCGCTCGACGGGCGACGTGAACCTCGTCTGCGACAGCCTGCACTGCATGCCGCATGGCCTGGTGCCCTACCGGGATGGATGGGCCGCGACGGACACCACGGTGGGACGGTGGTGCGTCTTCGACCGCGACTTCCGCCCGCTCGCGGAATACCTGCTGCGCACGCTCCCGGGAAAGCCCGCCTATGTGGGACCGGCGGAATGGGTGCAGCAGTGCATTCCCTACGAGGACGGCTTCCTGGCCCTCGACGCAAACCGGGGGCTGCTGGCGGTGGACCTGTCGCGCCGGTGCTACTCCGTCTACTCCCTGGACCCGGAATGGTGCGTGCAGGACGTCCAGACCATCGACGCCCCCCAAGATCGGTAGGCGGCCCATGTACGAGCGACACACCGAACCATGGCGCAGGACAACTCCGCGGCAGCGGCTGACCCAGTGGTTTTCCGGCTGGGCGTCGTATCTGCGCCTGAGCTCCGGGGGCATCGCGAAGCAGCAATGCCGGACCGTCACCGCAGGACACGAGCTGTTCATCTTCGGCGCGCGGCCGGGCGAGAGCCCCCACGATCCCCGCTGGTTCCACGCCCGGATGGGACGCGTCTCCCCGGCTAAGACGTTTACGCCGCCCCCGGCGCGTAGCGAAAAGGACCAAGACGATCAGAAGGCCGTGCGCACCCCGGCCCGGCGGGCCCTGGTCCAGACCCCGGACACCCCTCAACGCAACGGATAGCGGCTTGACCTCACCCAAGACCCTGCTCTGCCGCCTGGCGGCCCGCGCATCGGAGAGCCCGGCCATCCTGGCGGCCACGGCCTGGACCGCGCGTCGGCTCCTCGGCCCCCGCGCCACGGACGCCGAGGCCCTGGCCCAGTGCCTGCCGGTCAAGCTCCTGGGCTATCCCTTCGCCCTCCTGCACATCCCCAACAACCTGCACACTGTGGGGCTCATCCAGCGCATCCGCAACCGGAACATGCCCCTGCGCCCCATGGCCAAGCGCCCCCCGCGCCGGGACGCCGAAGTCCTGCGCATCGGCATGGTGGGTGAGCTCACCTTCGGCGGGGCGCGTCCCGTGTCCATAATCGAACAGTTCCCCGGCCCGCACGAATTCTTCGTGTTCGACGCCGCCGGTCCGGCCCGCTTCGGCCCGGTGCCGCAGCGCCGGGACATCCACTTCTCCCGCCACGACCTGGGCGGCGACTACTCCCGCACCGTCGCCAAGGGCGTAAAGACCGGGATCCCCTACCTCCGGGCCATCCGGGAGCTGGCCGAGGCCATCAACGCCGCCCGCCTGGACCTGTTGGTGGTGGCCAACGCCAGCCTGGAGGAAAAAAACGACATCGCCACCCTGTGCGACACGCCGTGCATCGTGGGCTACCCCATGGGCTCCGAGCCCGTGTACAACCCCAAGGTGGACTTCACCCTCTACCCCCAGCACAAGGTCTGGTATTTCCTAGAAAACCACAGGCTCCATTCCATCTTCACCAGGCGTCCCATCACGGCCGAGCCCTGCTACGAGACGGTGCCCCCGGTATACGAGCGCAGCCCCACGCCGCCCCCGGACGTGCCCTGGGAGCAACGCGAGCCCCTGATACTCTTCCACGGACGCCTGCACCAGCTCCACTCCCCCGAGTACCTCGGGCTGTTGGCCGGGTTGCTGGAGGCCGACCGGGACCTGCGCTTCGAATTCCTCGGCCCCGGGGACGCGCAGCCCGTGCTGCGGTTCTTCGAACGCGCCGGACTGGCCGGACAGGTGGCCTACCGCGGGGTGGTGGACAAGGCCCGCTATCTGGACGGGAGCTTCCACAAGCGCATCAATGCATTCATCACCCGGGGCAGGCTGGAGCCCAACCCCTGGCCCCTGGGCGGGGGGCTGTCGCGCATCGAGGCCTACCACGCCGGAACCCCCACCGTGCACCTGCGCATGACCCCCGGGCGGAACTGGGCCAGCGGGGCGACCTGGGTGGACCTGCCGCGCATCGAAGTCCCCTCGGCCACGGCCGACACCGTGGACGAATACCGCGAACTCTGCCGCCGCTGCCTCTACGATCGGGACTTCGCCGAGACGGTGCGCCGGGAGCAACGGGCCGTGGCGGCCACAGTGGAGGACGCCGGGGCCTGGTGGGGCGAGGTCGTCCGACTCTACCGGGAATGGGCGGCCGGAACCGGCTGGGCCGCCGGTCTGCGGACGGACGAGGTGACGTCGTGATCGCCCTGCTCCGATACTTCCTGGACGAGGCCGCCCCAGGCCGGCGGGCCCAGTTCCTGTGGCTCATGGGGCTCATCGTGCTCTGCGGGGTGGTGGAGCTGGCCTCGCTGGGCCTGCTGGCCCTGTTCATCACCAGCCTGACATCCCCCGAGGCGGTGATGCGGTCACGCGCCGTCCTCCTGGCCCAGCACTTCCTGCCCATAAACATCCTGGGCGACGCCCGCACGTTCCATCTGGCCCTGGGGGGGGGCACCATCGCCTCGGTGCTGCTCAAAAACGGGCTGGCCTGCCTCCAGACCTACGCCACAGCCCGCTTCGACGGCGCCATCAACGTGGACTACGGCTGCCTGATGCTGCGCGGCTTCCTGGAGTTGCCCTATTCCTGGAGCTCCCGCAAAAACTCGTCGGACCTGCTGAGCCTGCTCGGCTGGCGGCTATACGTGGGCAACCTCTTCGCCCACAGCATGACGCTGTTCAGTGAAACCCTGATCTCCGTCATGCTCCTGGCCACCCTCCTCGTGCTCCAGCCGCTCAGCACACTGCTGGTCATCGCCGTGCTGGCCGGAATCGGCCTGGCCAGCTTCCTGCTGGTCCGAAGCCGGATCGCCACCGTGGGCCTGAAGATCAGCCGCCTGCACTTATTGGTCAACAAGATCTGCATGCAGAGCCTGCAGGGACTCAAGGACGTGAAGCTCTTCAACCGGACGGAGCCCTCCGTGGACCACTTCGAGGAGGCCCAATCCGCGTTCGTACGGCAGTTGGCGCAGATGCGGGTACTGGAGCGGACCACGGTCTGGGTCCTGGAGAGCGTGGGCTTGGGGGGGCTAGTCGTCGGTGCCCTGGTCATGGTCCTCTCCTCCCGGGTCTCCACGGCCGACATGATGGGCGCGCTTTCCCTGCTGGCGGTCTCGGCCTGGCGGATCTTGCCCGCCATGTACCGGGGGGTGGCCACCATCTCCGCCATACAGGGCTATGCGCCATTTCTGGAGCAGATCAACGAGGTCGTCCAACGTATCCGCGCCCATGAGCGGGAGCAGGTCGGGCTGCACCCGGTCAGTCTGCCCCCCCTGGAACGGGATATCCGGTTCGACGCCGTGACCTACACCTACCCGGGCGGCAATGCTCCGGCGCTGCAACACATCGACCTCACCATCCCCCGAGGCGGATTCGTCGGGCTCATCGGACATTCCGGCGCGGGCAAGAGCACCCTGGTGGACGTCCTGACCGGCCTGGTCCTCCCGGACAGCGGCCGGGTGCTGATCGACGGCCGCCCTCTGGGCCCCGACTCCATTGCCTCCTGGCGCAACCAGTTCGGGTTCGTGCCCCAGTCCCCCTACCTGTTCGACGGCAGCTTGGCCCAAAACGTGGCCTTCACCATCGACGAGCGGTGCATCGATCGCGCCCGAGTGTCGGAATGCTGCGTCCAGGCGGGGCTGGACGACATCCTGGACGGGCTGCCCGCTGGCCTGGATACGGTGATCGGCGAACGCGGCGGGCAGCTCTCGGGCGGGCAGGCCCAACGGGTGGCCATTGCCCGGGCCCTCTACCATGACCCTCGGGTGCTCATCTTCGACGAGGCGACCAGTTCGCTGGACAACGCCACGGAGCAGCGCATCCGCAAGACCATCGCCACGCTGCGCGGCCGCCGGACCGTGGTGCTCATCGCCCACCGGCTCGACACGGTCCGGGACTGCGACCGCATCGTCCGACTGGAGCAGGGCCGAATCGTGGACCAGGGACCATCCGAGGCCATCCTGGCCCGGTACGACCGGGACGCCCGGGAGCAATGACCGTCGCACCGACAGGGTGCAGGAGATGCCGCATGTCCAGAAAACAAACGGAAACGCCGCCGGTCCCCGCCGTAGCGTGGGCGCACGGGCAAGGGCCCTCCCTTTCCCGAGACGACGGCCTGCCCCCCACACCCCTCCGGAGAGGCCGAAGATGAAGCTCAGCACCGTCCTCAAGGCGCCTGCCGAACTCCTAGGACTGACGTTGCGCGGCCTTCCCGGCCGGCTGGGGGTGTTCGCCCGCCGGCTGGTCTATCACCGACGGCTGGCCGCGGGACGTCTTTTCGACATATACGAGGGCGTGATCATCCAGGGCCTCGGCAATCTTTCCCTGGGCGACGGGGTGTGCGTCGAGCGGGGCTGCACCCTGCTGTGCCCGCATGCGCCCATGGCCCTGGGCCGGGCCTGCTACCTCAACCAAAACGTGCGACTCGGGTCCTCGGGCGACGCCCCGCTGACTCTGGGCGACAACGTGATGATCGGCCCCAACGTGGTCATGGACACCTCGCGGCACAACATGGAGCGCACCGACGTCCCCATGAAGCACCAGGGGCTCTCCTACGCCCCGATCACGGTGGGCGACGACGTATGGATCGGGGCCAACGTCGTGGTCACCTGCGGCGTGACCCTGGGCCGAGGGTGCGTGGTGGGCGCAGGCAGCGTCGTCACCCGGGATGTGGAGCCCTACGCCGTGGTCGGCGGGGTTCCGGCCCGATCCATCAAAAACCGCAACGTCGGAAAGGAAACGATATAGCCATGCCCCTCCGCAGCAAATTCCGCGCGGCCTGCGCCGCCTGGGACATGACCTGGGCGGTCTGGCGCAACACGGGGCGGGTTCCGGACTCGCACCGCTTCATGGTGCTCATCGAGCCCACCTCCATATGCAACCTAGCCTGCCCGCTGTGCCCCACGGGCACCGGCACGCTGGAACGGAAAAACAAGTTCATCCCGCTGGAGATGTTCGACAAGATCCTCTCCCTTACGGAGCCGGCGGCCGAGGGCTACATCCTCAACCTATTCGGCGAACCCACCTTCCACCCGCACTTCCCCGAGCTGCTGCAGAAGACCAGCCGCCTGCCCACCTGGCTGTCCACCAACCTCAACATCCCCGAGGCGTCGGCGCTCGAAATGGGCAAGTGGAGACACCTGCGCGTCATCTGCTCCGTGGACACCATCCACCCGGCCGAATACCCCCGCTACCGAATCAGGGGCAACTGGGACACCCTGATCCGCAACCTGGCGGTCCTGTCCCAGGGCGTGTGCGAGGTGCATCCGCAGTTCCTGGTCCCGGCCGACCACAAGGACGACACTCCGTACATCGAATTCGCCGAACGGTTCGGAATTCCGGCCCGCAATGTGGTCATCAAGCGAAAGATGGAGAACTTCCGTCTGGACCACACCGACAAGCCGAGACCGGGGAAATGCCATTCGGCGTATCTCGGCCTGTACTTCAACTGCGACGGATTCCTCCTGCCCTGCTGCAACAATGCCCGCAGCGACCTGCACATGCTGCACATCGACGATGTCTCGTCCCTGGACGAGCTGCTGCACCACAACAGGACCGAACGGATGCGCAGGCAGTTGGCCAAAGACAAGAACGTCTATCCCAGTTGCGGGGACTGCGACGGCATCAATTTCTGGAGCCATCAGTTCCCGCTGTACCGGCGCTCGCTGCTGAACATCCTGACGGGCGGGAAGAAAGGGTCCGATACCCCGGACCACATGTCCTTTTAAAGCGGACGCCAGGAGAACAGGCATGTACATCACGGGATACGTCAAGACGCTGTGGCGGCAGGATCGGAAGGACATCCTCAAGGCCTTCCTGCCCCCGGGCTTCTGGCGGATGATGCAGTTCCGGAGCTACCGGCGGCGATACCCCACGGCCTACGTGTCCAGCGACTCGGACGTGGGAGGCGGGGCCAAGATCGGCAACAGCTGCGTCATCTGGCGCTCCTACGTGGGCGACATGGTGGAGATCGGCGACTACACCGCCGTCGGGCACGACGGCCGCATCGGCGGCGAGGCCCCGGTGCGCATCGGAAGATACTGCGCCATTGCGGCCAACAGCTTCATCTTCGCCACCCACCACAACCACAAGGCCCGGACCGTCTACTCCCTGCGGCTCATGAAGGAGGCGCGCACCCGGATGCTCCCCCCCGACTGCTACTCCATCCCCATCACCATCGAAAACGACGTGTGGATCGGCCGCAATGCGCAGGTCCTGGCCGGGGCCCACATCCCCTCCGGCTGCGTGGTGGGGGCGGGGGCCGTGGTCACCCGGCGGACCTTCGAGCCCTACACCATCCTGGGCGGCGTCCCGGCCCGGCCCATCGGCCAACGCTTCTCGGACAAGGTCATCGCCGAGCTGCTGGACATGAAATGGTGGGAAAAGGACGGCGACGAGGTCTTTTCCGAAGCGATGATCGACTTTCTCCTGTCCGAGCCGGAATAAACCGAACGCCAGGCAGGACCGCCATGCGAGAAACCATCAAGTCCCTGTGCCGCTCCATCTTCGGGCTCTACCCCGTGGTCTACCGCGCCCTGTGCGGAAGGCACCCCGACCTGTACCCCTGGCATTTCCTGTGGCTGGCCCTCAGGGACCTGAACCGGGACCTCCGGGCGGTCCTGCCGACGCTTCAGGGCCGGGTCCTCGACCTGGGCTGCGGCCACCAGCCCTACCGCGGCCTCTTCACCCGGGCCGACGCCTACACCGGCTGCGACGTGACGGAGCAGCCGGGCGTGGACGTGGTCATCACCCCCGATGGCCCGCTGCCCTTCCCCGACGGATCCTTCGACGCGGCGCTGAGCACTCAGGTGTTTGAGCATGTGGCCGACCTGGACCACACGGTGGGGGAACTCCGGCGCATTCTGGCGCCCGGAGGCCGACTGGTGGTTTCCGTGCCCTTCATCTTCCAGGTGCACGGCGCTCCGCACGACTACCGGCGGCTGACCGAATACGGCGCCGTTCAGGCCCTTCCCGGCTTCGAGGTGGAAGAGGTCCGACGCCAGGGCGCCATCGGCAGCAGCCTGGCCGTGCTCCTGCTGAGCTGGATGGACACCCAGCTCGGCGCCAATGTCTATTCGTGGACCGTCAAGTGCCTGCTCCTGCCCGTCTGGATCCCCTTCTGCCTCCTGGTCAACCTGGCCGGGCTGGGGCTGGACCTCCTGGACAGCACCCGATGCAGCTATCACAACCTGTTGCTGGTGGCCCGGAAGACGGAACCGTCTCCGGACGACGCACAGCGGCTTCAGCCCCAAGGGAACACGCATGCCCCGGACCTATGATACGGACCCCATGGAGCCCAGAAACGTCATCGTCTTCGGGGCCAACGGGTTCCTCGGATCCCACATGGTGGACCAGTTGCTCCGATGGGGCCACCGGGTCACCGCCTTCGACCGCTTTTCCCCGGAAAAGAAGAACTGCCCGGCCGCTTCCGGAAACCTCCGCCGAGTTGCAGGGGACTACCGCGACCCCGAGACGGTGCGCCCGGCGCTCCAGGGCATGGAGGTGGCCTACAACTTCATCTCCGCCTACACCCCCATCACCAGCTGGGACTCCCCCCGGGACTCCATCCTCCAGGACGTGCTCCCTGCGCTGCAGCTGTTCGACCAATGCGTGGAGCAGGGCCTGGCCAAGATCGTCTACGTCTCCTCGGGCGGCACCATCTACGGGCCGCGGCCTGGGCTCATCGACGAGGCGGCCCTGCCGGCCCCCTTCAACCCCCACGGCATCTGCAAGCTGACGGTGGAATACTTCCTCAACTACTACAGAACCAGAAGCGGCGTGGCCACGGACGCCTACCGCGTCGGCAACGTGTTCGGGCCGCGGCAGCCCCTGCATTCGGCCCAGGGGGTCATCGCCGTCTGGATGAAGCACATCCTCGACGGCAAACCCCTGGACGTCTTCGGGGACGACACCACCCTGCGGGACTACCTCTTCGTGCAGGACGCCACGTTCCTCATGGGCCATTCCCTGAGGGACGTCGCCGCCTCGGGCACCTACAACCTGGGCACGGGCAAGGGCGTCTCCATCGTCGACCTCCTGAACATCTTCAAGGAAGTGATCGACATGCCCTTCGAATGCAGGCTCCACCCGCGGCGGGCCTCCGACAACACCAGCGCGGTCCTGTCCAGCGCAAGGCTACTGGAGCACTACCCCGACTTCGCCTTCCAGGACCTGAAGGCCATGATCCGGCACACCTGGATGTACGTGAAGGGCACAACGAACCGGCCGCAGCGGCCGTAACCCCCCGCGAAGGGACACGAGATGAAACTGTTCCTGTTTTTGGGCAGCATCGGAGGCGGCGGCGCGCAACGCATGGTCTGCCTCCTGGCCAACGCCTGGGCGGCTGAAGGGCACGAGGTGACCGTCGCCCACTACGACCTGGAACGGGACGCCTTCCCCTTTCCGCAATCCGAGGCCGTCGTCCTGCGCCGCCTGCCCCTCAGCCTCCCCGTAAAGACCCGGGGACAGGCCATCCGGCGCTTCGTGTCCGACGTCGGGGCGCTACGCAAGGCGATCCGGCACGAAGCTCCCGACGCCGTGGTGGCGTTCCTGCCCCAGGCCAACGTCCTTGCCGTCCTGGCCTGCCTGGGCACGGGCATCCCCCTGGTCGTCACCGAGCTCTGCCACCCGGCCCACGACGACATCGGCCGGCTCTGGGGCCGCCTCCGCAGGCTCCTCTACCCCCTGGCCCGGCGCCTGGTGGTCCAGACCAGGGACATCCACGACTGGTTCCTGACCCACAACCGCCAGCCCTCCCTCATCATCCCCAACCCGGTGCCGACCCCCGTCATCGATTGGGAACCGCACCACGCCGCCGGCCGGAAGACCATCCTGGCCGCCGCCCGCCTCTCCTACCAGAAAAACCTGTCGCTCCTGGCCAGGGCCTTCGCCCGCCTGGCCGACCGGCATCCCGACTGGGACCTGGACATCTACGGCCTGGGCGAGGAAAAGGAGCTGCTGGAAGGCATCGTCCGCGACAACCGGCTGGAAGGGCGGCTCCGGCTGCCGGGCTGGACCAGCGAGTACACCCGGCGGCTGACCGAATGCGACCTGTTCGTGCTCTGCTCCCGCTTCGAGGGCATGCCCATGGCCCTGGCCGAGGCCATGGCCTGCGGCGTGGCCTGCATCTCCACGGACTGCCCCAGCGGACCGGCCGACCTCATCACCGACGGCGAAAACGGTCTCCTGGTCCCGGTGGAGGACCTGGATGCCCTGACCGGGGCCATGGACAGGCTCATGTCCGACGACGCCCTGCGGGCGGACATGGGACGGAAGGCCCGGCGGATCACCGATCGCCTCGGGCTGGAGCACATCACCGCCGCCTGGAGCCAGTGCATTGCGGCGGCCATGGACAAAAAACGCTGAACAGGGGCCGAAACGACCATGG
>JBFWIY010000043.1:0-10880 GCA_050255855.1 Desulfovibrionaceae bacterium | reverse complement strand
GGCGGACTTCTACTGGATCGCGCAGGACGACCCGGCCCGGGTGCAGTCCATCATCCTGGAGACGGTGTGCGAGCGCATCCCGGAGCGCTACGGCCTGGACCCCCTGCGCGACGTCCAGGTGCTCACCCCCATGCACAAGGGCGACGTGGGCACCCAGGCCCTGAACCAGCTGCTCCAGGCCCGGCTCAACCCCCGGCCCGCCCTGGCGCGCGGCGCGGAGATCAAGCACGGCAACACGGCCTTCCGGGTGGGGGACCGCGTGCTCCAGCTGCGCAACAACTACGACAAGGAAGTCTTCAACGGCGACCTGGGCTGGGTGGAGGAGCTGGACGCCGAGTCCGGCGAGCTCTCGGTGATGTTCGACTCCGGCCTGGTGTACCTGGAGGCCGCGGAGCTGGACGACCTGTCCCTGGCCTACGCCGTGAGCGTGCACAAGTCCCAGGGCAGCGAATATCCGGCCGTGGTCATCCCGGTGGTGACCCAGCACTACATGCTGCTCCAGCGCAACCTGCTCTACACGGCGCTCACCCGGGCCCGGCGGCTGGCCATCATGGTGGGCAGCGAGCGGGCCTTCAACATCGGGTTGCAGAACGTCACCGCCGGGCGGCGCTTCACCGCGCTTTCCGAGCGCCTGCGCGAGACCTTCGCCGCCGCCCTCTAGCCGACCCCTCGTCCCCCGTCCCCGCCCCTTCGCCCCCCGGCCCGTGACGAACGGGCGACATCGCCTTCGCCCCCTTCCCAAACCACCCCATGATGGTTATGGTCTCACAATCGGTAGTTCCCCTCGTCATCCATATTCAAGGAGTTTGTCCGATGTTGACCCCCACCATGGAAGCCGCCTTCAACGAACAGATCAAATGGGAATTCTACTCGGCGTATCTGTATCTCTCCATGCAGTCCTACTACCAGGACCTCGGCCTGCCCGGCTTCGCCAACTGGATGAACGTCCAGTATCAGGAGGAGACCATGCACGCCATGAAGATGTACGACTACGTGCTGGAGTGCGGCGGCAAGGTGCAGCTCCAGGCCATCGACGCCCCGCCGTTTGCGTGGAAATCGCCCCTGGACTGCTTCCAGTCCGCGCTGGAGCACGAGAAGGTCGTGACCAAGCGCATCAACGACCTGACCAGCCTGGCCCAGAAGGAGAACGACCACGCCTCCTTCATCTTCCTGCAATGGTACGTCACCGAGCAGGTGGAGGAGCTGTCCAACTTCTCCGAGGCCGTGAGCAAGGTGAAGCTGGTGGGCGACGGCGGCGGGCTCTTCATGCTCGACCGCGACCTGGCCACCCGGGTCTACACCCCGCCGGTCAAGGCCTAGCTTCCCGGGCGGCCCGGCCTCCGGGCCGCCTTCGTCATCGGCCGAGCCCCTCAACCCCTCCAACCCGGGAGGTCCCCATGAGCGCATCCTTCGACAACGTGTGTCGGGCCGCGGAATTGGTCCAAAAGGCCCGCGATCTCTATGCCGAGGCGGTGAAAACCTGTGTGGACGGCCTGGGGGCGGAGGTCTTCGCCCTGCTGCGCGACCAGGCCGAGGGCCAGCTGGAGCGGCTGGCCGAGGTGAGCCGGGCCATGAGCCGCAACGCCGACTGGGCCGGGGCCTGCGCCTTGTCCGGGGAGGACGCGCCGGACCTGCGCGGCGCGTTCCGGGGCATGGCCCAGGGCCACGCGCCCGAGGGGGCCTGCCTCACGGAGCTGGGCGCGGCCCGGGCCGCCCTGGCGGTCAACGACGACCTGGTGGCCTTTTTCGAGGCCTGGACCGCCGGGGCGGACCTGATCCACGAGGCGACCTTCGCCCGCCGCCTGGCCGAGGAGCAGCGCGGGCAGCGGCTCATGCTGGCCGACCTGGTGGACTACTACGAGGACCCCGAGGACTGGGCCCTGCGCCAGGACAACGCCATCCTGGACGGGGCGTAAGGAGCGACGGCATGTCCGATTCGAGCGTGAACATCCTGGTGGGCGGCGAGGCCGGGCAGGGCCTGGCCACCATCGGCCAGCTCATGGCCAAGGCCCTGGTGCGCACCGGCTACGAGGTGCTGGTGGTCCAGGAATACCTCTCCCGCATCCGCGGCGGGCACAACACCTTCAGCATCCGCACCGGGCCCGAGCCCCTGGGCGGCCCGGCCGGGCAGGTGGACATCCTGGTGGCCCTGGACGCGGAGACCGTCACCCTGCACCAGGGCCGGCTGAGCGAGCGGGCCGTGGTGGTGGCGGACGAGGCCATCGCCGTGGCCCACCATCGCTGCCTGCGCGTGCCCTTCAACCAGCTCGCGCCCAAGCCCATCTTCACCAACACCGTGGCCCTGGGCGTGCTCTCCTCGGTGCTGTGCAACGACCTGGCCGTGCTGGAGGACCTGCTGCGCGAGACCTTCGCCAAGAAGGGCGAGGCCGTGGTGGAGGAGAACCTCAAGGTGCTGCGGGACGCCCACGCCTGGGCCACGGGCATGAAGGTGGCCTTCGCGTGCATGCCTCCGGCCCCGGCCAAGCCGAAAAGCCGCATCATGCTCAACGGCAACGAGGCCATCGCCCTGGGGGCCCTGGCCGCGGGCTGCAACTTCTGCTCCTTCTACCCCATGACCCCGGCCACCTCCATCGCCCTCACCCTCATCAACAAGGGCAAGGCCCTGAACGTGGTGTCCGAGCAGGCCGAGGACGAGATCGCGGCCATCAACATGGCCCTGGGCGCGAGCTTCGCCGGGGCCCGGCCGCTGGTGCCCACCTCGGGGGGCGGCTTCGCCCTCATGTGCGAGGGTCTGAGCCTGGCGGGCATCACCGAGACCCCGGTGGTCATCGCCCTGGCCCAGCGGCCCGGCCCGGCCACGGGCCTGCCCACCCGCACCGAACAGGCCGACCTGAACATGGTGGTCTTCGCCGGGCACGGGGAGTTCCCGCGCGCCGTGTTCGCCCCGGGCTCGGTGGAGCAGTGCTTCCACCTCACCCACCACGCCTTCGCCATGGCCGAGGCCTGGCAGGTCCCGGCCTTCGTGCTCACGGACCAGTACCTGGCCGATTCCTATCGCGCCGTGGAGCCCTTCGACCCGGACGACCTGCCCGAGATCCCCGGCCCGGTGCTCGCGCCCGAGTCCCCCGAGACCTACCGGCGCTACGAGATCACCGAGGACGGCGTGTCGCCCCGGGCCGTGCCCGGGCTCTCCCCCGCCCTG
Organism: Desulfovibrionaceae bacterium; assembly: GCA_050255855.1. Lineage (GTDB taxonomy): Bacteria > Desulfobacterota > Desulfovibrionia > Desulfovibrionales > Desulfovibrionaceae. The sequence continues at coordinate 7,717 of JBFWIY010000043.1, read as the reverse complement.
GTGCGCGCGGACTCCGACGAGCACGGCCCCGAGGGCTGCATCATCGAGGACCCGGCCACGCGCATCGCCATGAACGAGAAGCGCCTGCGCAAGCACGTGCGACTCAAGGCCGAGGTCCTGCCGCCCACCCTGTACGGCGACGCCGGGGCGGACCTGCTGCTGGTCTGCTGGGGCTCGGGCCTGGGCCCCTGCCTGGAGGCCGCCGAGGCCCTCAAGGCGCGGGGCGTCTGGGCCGGGGTGCTGCACTTCACCCAGGTCTGGCCCCTCAACGACACCGCCTTCGCCCCCTACCTGGACGCGGCCAAGACCGTGGTGGTGGCGGAAGGCAACGCCACGGGCCAGCTGGCCAGCCTCATCGCCCGGGAGTCCGGCCGCCGCATCGACAACCGGATCCTGCGCCACGACGGCCTGCCCCTGGACGCCGGATACATCCTGGCCTCCCTGGAATACATCCTCTGGCCGCCAAGGAGCGACTCATGAGCAGCGTCGAGACCTTCGGACAGTACGAGACGGCCTGGTGCCCGGGCTGCGGGAACTTCTCCATCCTCAAGGCCGTGAAGCAGGCCCTGGCGGGGCTGGGGCTCGAACCGCACCAGGTGCTGGCGGTTTCGGGCATCGGCCAGGCGGCCAAGACCCCGCAATACTACAACTGCAACATGTTCAACGGCCTGCACGGCCGGAGCCTGCCCCCGGCCATCGGGGCCAAGCTGGCCAACCCGGAGCTCACGGTCCTCACCCACTCGGGCGACGGCTGCAACTACGGCGAGGGCGGCAACCACTTCCTGGCCGCCCTGCGCCGCAATCCGGACATCACCATGCTGGTGCACGACAACCGGATCTACGGGCTCACCAAGGGCCAGGCCAGCCCCACCAGCGAGCAGGGCACCAAGACCAAGGCCCAGCCCGCCGGTCAGGCCTCGGAGCCCATCAACCCGGTGGCCGTGGCCGTGGCCATGCACGCCGGATTCGTGGCGCGCGGATTTTCCGGCGAGGTGGACCACCTGGCCGAGCTCATCCGGCGCGGCATCGAGCACAAGGGCCTGGCCCTCATCGACATCTTCCAGCCCTGCGTGTCCTTCAACAAGGTGAACACCTTCGCCTGGTACAAGCAGCGCTGCTACAAGCTGGGCGAGGACCACGACCCGCGCGACTGGGGCCAGGCCATGGCCCGGGCCCAGGAGTTCGGCGAGCGTATCCCCATCGGGGTGATCTACGAGAACGACCGGCCGCCCTTCGAGAGCCTGGTTCCGGGCTTTGACGGACGCCCGCTGGTCCGGCGCACGGTGGACACGGCGGCCCTCAAGGAGGTCATCGCCAGCTTCGGCTAGGCGGGGCCGGGAAACGCACGGACAACGACCCACAGGGGCCTGCGGGCCCCTTTTTCACGCCGACGAACCATATTCGAGGAGATCATCCCATGCAGAAAACGGTCTTTTTCGCCTTTCGCGGCGACCCGCTGTGTTTCGTGCACGTGCTGCTCAACGCCCTGGACATGGACGGCCGCGGCCTGGCCGCGCGCATCGTCATGGAAGGGGAGGCGGTGCAGCTGGTGGGGGCCCTGGAGTCGGAGGACAACGCCTTCCACGGGCTCTGGGCCCAGGCGCGGGGCAAGGGCCTGGTGGCCGGGGCCTGCCGGGCCTGCTCGGCCAAGCTCGGGGCCACGGCCGCGGTGGAGGCCGCGGGCCTGCCCTTCCTGGACGACATGAAGGGCCATCCCTCCATGCAGGGGGGGCGGGAGCAGGGCTACGAGGTGCTGATCTTCTAGCGGCCAGCCGCCGAAAACGAAAACGCCCCCGCGACCTCGGCCGCGGGGGCGTTTCCGTTTCGGCGCAGGCGCGGGCGGCTAGCGGTAGTAGAGGTTCCGGCCGCCGATGGTCAAAAAGGCCTGGTGCAGGTTCTTGCGGATCTCGCGCCGGTCCCAGAGGTCCTGGATGTGGCCGCGCTTGAGGGCCTTGAAGGCGTTGTGGTAGTCGGGCGCGATGTCCAGGCCGGTGGTCTCCTTGATGACCCCGGGCCCGGCGAAGCCCAGGCGCGAGGAGCGCACCGCGTACTGGTAGGGCGAGCAGCCCAGGAAGCTGGCCACCGGCCCGGCGTAGGAATTGGTGTCGTAGAGCACGATGTACAGCCCGCCCGCCTCGATGTAGCGGCGCACGGCCATGGTCACGCGGGGCATCTGGATGAGCCCGTTGACGCCCTCCTGGATGCGGATGCCCGCGGTGCCGTGCACGTAGGCCAGGAACGGCTGGTGGCGCTTCTGGGCGATCTCCAGGGCGCGGATGAACTTTTCGCCCTCGGCCGCGCCCACGCTGCCGCCGCGGAAGGTGGCGATGAGGGTGGCGCAGGTGAGCCGGATGCCCATGAGCTCGGCGGTGAAGGTCATGCACGAGCTCTTGAGCCCGGTGGCCTCCTTGGCCTGGGCCAGGCGCTCGTCGAACCCCGGGAAGCCCGTGGGGTTGCCCGACTCGATGCCCGCGTTGAACTCGCGCACCGTGCCCGGGTCGAAGAGGTTGGCCAGGTACCACTCGTACTCCATGGGGAAGTGGTGCCCGCAGTTGGGGCAGACCCCGGCGAAGTCCGTGAACAGGTCCCGGGCCCAGATGTCCAGGCAGCCGTGGCTCTTGGCGTTGGGGCAGGTGTACTCGCGGTCCTCGAAGGCGCGCGGGCTCACGTAGGGCACGCCGTTGTCGTGCTCGTGCCCGTTGCCGTCGGGCTCGGAAAGGCAGGTGAGGGCGGCCTGGGCCTCCTTGTCGCAGCGGGGCGGCAGGCCGAGCAGCCGGGCCGCGGCCATGCGGAGGCGGTGCACCCGTCCGGTGAACACGGACAGCTCGTCGCCCATCTCCTCGGCCACCCGGCCGATGCCCTTCTGGAAATTCTTCAGCAGGCCGTAGCGGATCACCGAGTTGGCCGTGTCCACCACGTGGGCCTTGGCCATGCCCGCCTTTTCGAAGATGGAGCGGTTGTCCTGGTAGGCGTGGCGGGAGAGGCGGCGGTACTTGCGGTGGCGGCGGCGCAGCAGGCGCTGCTTGGCCCCGGGGGTCAGGTTCCAGCGCACCAGCACGTCTTCGTCCGCGGCCTTGGTGTTCTTGCCGCGCAGCACCAGCTTGCGCAGGCTGGCCGAGCGCACGGACAGGGCCACCTCGTCCGTGGCGCGGATGATCTCGGCGCGCAGCTTGCGGAAGAACTCGAAGTGGTCCGGCCGGGCCCCCAGGGGCGGCTCCTGGATCACCGCGTCGATGTAGCCGTTCTGGAGGTTGTCGGCGGCGGTGATGCGCTGGCTTTGGGCGCAGCGCTCGATGAGCTCCACCGGGGCGCGCTGGCCCTGGCGGATGCGGCCCTCGATGGCCGCCGCGCCCTCGGGGGAGATGACCGAATAGTAGCCGTGGGAGAGCATCAGGCGCTTGTCGGCCAGGCCGATGGCCTCGGCCCCGCCCGAACCGCCCTCGGAGAACACGGCCACGATGGGCACGGTGAGCCCGGCCATTTCGTAAATATTTTCGGCGATCTGCTGGGCCGCCCCCGGGAAGTCCTCCACCGGGTAGGAGCCCGGGGTGAAGACATAGGTGTGGATGGGGATGTTCTCCAGCGCCGCCACCTTCATGTACTTGAGCGCGTTGGCGTTGCCCCAGGGCTTGATGGAGCCGCCGTTGCGGAACTCCTCGCCGTGGCCCTTTTCCTGGCCCACCACCATCACCGGCTGGTAGTGGGTCTTGTGGCCCACGCGGCGGGTGATGTAGGCCCGGGCGATGAGCATGCCCGGGTCGATGGAGTGTTCGTCCCGACCGCCGATCTCGGTGTAGTTGTCGTAGACGTTCTCCAGGATGTCCTTGAGGCAGATGCGCTGCGGGTGGCGGACGATGCGGACCCGGTCCATGGGGGTCAGGGTGTCGTCGATCTGGGCCTCGATGGCGGTGAGGCGCTGCTGCTGGGCGGTGAGGGCGTCCCAGACGTGCTCGGGCGAGGGGTAGATGCCCGGGTCGAACTCGGCGAGCTGCTGGGCGAACGTCTCCAGCCGCTCGTGGACCTTGTCGCCCAGGATGTCCCGGGCGTACTGCACGCGCTGGGTCAGTTCTTCGAGCTTCTTGTCGATGTCCATTCGTATGGCCTAGAATTCCAAGATGTTGTCGGTCTTCTCGCGCAGGAAGTCCAGGTTGGACCGCATGGCCTCGCCCGAGGCGTCCCGGCCCTCCAGGGTCACGCCGTCCAGGAAGGCGAGCCCGCGCGCCTTGGCCTTGGCCAGGTCCGGACCCCAGACGATGCCCAGGGCCAGGTTGGGGTCGTACTCCGTGGGGATCTGGTAGGGGTGGTCCTGGGGCACGTGGGTGTGGAGCTTGAGCCAGTCCTGCTCCGGGGTCCGGAAGCGGTCGATGCGGCCGGTCCAGGGGGTGAAGCGGTTTTTGGTGTCCTCGGCGATGATGCGGTACTCGATGCCCACGCCCTCGAAGGTGATGTCGGACTGGTCGTAGCCCATGGGCTCGCCCAGGGCCAGGCGGATCTGCTCGCGGATGAGGTTCACGCCGTTTTCGCCCTTGATGCGGGCGATGGACGCGGACACCCCGTTCTCCACCTGGATGCGGGTGTTGACCTCCATGAGGAAGGGGTCGCCCTTGGGGGTGACGATCCATTCCCAGGTGCCCACGTTGTCGTAGCCGATCTCCGCGGCCATACGCAGGGAGTAGCGGGTGATGTCGTCGAGCACCTTCTGGGCGTCGAAGGAGTAGGCGATGCCCTGGGGGTAGAAGCCCGGGGCCACCTCGATGCGCTTCTGCAGGCCCGGGCTCTGCACCGAGCAGTTGCGCGTGCCGAAGTGCACGTGCTTGCGCCCGCTGCGCTCGGACACGATCTGCACTTCCAGGTGGTTGAAATTGAAGATGCGCTGCTCGATGAGCACGCCCTCGTCGTTGAACTGCCGCATGGAGTAGTTGCGGATGCGGCGGTAGACTTGGCGGAAGCGGTCGAAGTCGTGCACCTGGTCGATGCCCATGCCGCCGCCGCCCGCGCTGGCCTTCACCAGCACCACCGGCCGGGCGATGCCCTGGGCGGTCTGGAACTCGAAGAGCTGGCGGGCCACGTCCTCGGCCTCCATCTCGTCGTAGATGGCCTTGTCCGAACCGGGCACGGTGGGCACGCCCAGGCTGCGCGCCAGGCGCTTGGTGTTGATCTTGTCGCCCAGGTCGCGGATCACCCACCAGGAGGGGCCGATGAAGGCCATGGGGCGTTCGCGCTTGCTCACCCGGCGGGCGAAGCGGAAGTTTTCCGAGAAGAAGCCGTAGCCCGGGTGCACGGCGGTGGCCACGGCCTCGTCGGCCACGGCCAGCAGGTCGCCGGCGTCCACGTAGGCATGGATCCGGTAGAGCGAGTCGTCGCCGCCCAGCTGGCGGGCCAGGGCCACGTGGCCGGAGTCCCGGTCCTCGTGGGTGTACACGGCCACGAAGTCGTGGCCGAGCTCCTTGCAGGCCTGCATGATGCGGACCGCGATCTCGCCGCGGTTGGCGATGAGGATCTTGTGTTTTCCCATAGTGTGCGGTTGTGGTGCGCGGTGCGGGGAAGGTGCCTATAGCCCGACTGCCGGGCGCTGGCAAGCCCCGGAACGCCGGAGGGGATGGTTGGTGTGGTGACGCAGTGTAGTGGGTTCCCCGGGGTTTGGCAACGTCCCCCCCCTCCCCCCGGGAGCGGGCGCCCGCCCGGGGGAGGAAGGGATGGCCGGGAACGGAACTTGCTGACGCCGGGCATGCGGAAAAAACGACCCCTGCGGAGGATCATGCATGCGAACGGCGCTGTTGCTGTTGGCGGTCGCCTGTGCGGCCGTTGTTGGAATCGAGTGCGCCAAGGGAAACCTGAACCTGTTCGAGCCGGTGAAGAACCATGTGCTCGCCTACAAACGGATCGAGGGCCGGAACTGTCCGCTCTATTACAGCCAGGAACTGCGCTGACCCAGGCCGGACCGGCGCGGGGGGCGGCGTGAGCCCCTGCGGCCCATCACCCGTCGCCCGGCCCTCCCGCCGGTTCCGGGAGCGCCGGGAGCGGTGGCGCACGGCCCTGGTCTGCCTGGCCCTCTGGCTGGCCGTCTGGGCCGTGCTGGCCTGCGCCGCGCCCGCCCGGGCCGAGGACTGGCGGGCCGCCGAGCGGCGTTGCATGGCCGGATGCCCGCCCCTGGTCCGCTACGCCGGCATCGAGACCGACGCCCAGTACCAGGCGCGCATGCGCGCCCAGTCCGCCCACGACGCCTGCCAGATGGCCTGCGCCCGCAAGTCCGCCGCAAGCGTGGCCCCGAGTTTCACGCCCATCAGCAAGGACGCCCGGGACTACTACCGCCGCAACGGCTGGGGCGCGAAATAGCCCGTCTCCGCCCCCCCGGCGGGCCCGTTTCCGGCCCCGCTTTCCGCCTCGCCTCACCTTGTTCCCCCCAGGATTTAGATTTTTAGGGTGTGGAAACGGATTGACTTGCCGGATGGGTGGGTTAACAGCTTTGTTACGAACGTGTGACAATCCCGGCGTCGCCGCCTGCCGGCGCGTCGTCAACCCCAGGGTCCGCCATGACCGATGACCCTCAGGCCGGGGCGGTTCCGGCCGTCCGCAGTCGTCTGTGGTTCGATCCGCAGGACTACAAGCTCCTCGGCATCGTCAACGACGTGCTGGAGCGCAGCCACTACCGGGGCTGGAAGCGGCTGCTGGCCGCCTATCTCCACCCCCACGGCATCAAGGAGCTCTCCGCCAGCAAGGGCCTGCGCATCGCCTACGCGGTGGTGCACCTGCTCGGCTCCCTGGAGAAGGGCCAGGCCGGGGACCGGCTGGAGGCCCTGCGCTCCCTGCGCGACGAGGTGCTCACCGCGGCCGAGAGCAGCCTACAGCGCAACACCGCCCGGGTGCTCCTGCAGATCATGAAGGAGCTGGTGCGCGCCCAGGGGGACCCCGACCGCCAGCTCATGCTGGCCCGCGACTTCCGTAGCGCCATCCCGGGCCGCCCCCGCATCATCCGGCGCGAACTGAAGAAGTACCACCTGCTGGAGATGCCCGAGGCCTGGAACCAGGTGGCCTCGGACGACCACGTCCACGACGCCAACTCCAAGGGCCGCAAGTCGCCCACGCATCTCATCATGGACGCCTGGATCAAGGGCATCCGCACCCTCACCGTGGTCCATTACAACTTCGTCCAGCCCGAGGCCGCGGCGGAGCTGCTGGAGGCCGCGGAGATCATGGGCATCCGGGCGCGCATCGGCATCGAGCTGCGGGTGCGCTACCGCCGTCGCTACGTGAAGCTCATCTGGACCCCGGGCGGGCTCACCGGCAGCCAGGAGATGCTGTCCTTCCTGCAACGGCCCGCCGTGGCCCGCTTCATGGACCGGGGGCGCGAGGTCTCGGCCTACCAGCAGCGCTACGTCTGGGCCGTGCTGGACGCCTACAACCAGCGCCTGCGCCACGAACTGGGCCGGGAGTACGGCGTGGACCTGCCCGTCATCGAGCGCTCGGCCTTTCTGGACTACGTGGGCGTGGGCCAGCCCACGGTGCACCACCTGGCCCACTACATCTGGACCCAGCTCTCCCCGGCCCTGGGCTGCGACGGGGCGGACGCCACCCAGCTGCGCGAGGAGTGCCGGAACATCGACGCCGACCACATCAGCCAGTACTGGCTCGGCCCGGAGAACAACCCGGAGATCCACAACCCCTTCAAGCCCGACGACGGCCCCGAGGTCCCGGAGCTGCTGCTCCTCACGGCCGG
>JBFWIY010000042.1:0-10899 GCA_050255855.1 Desulfovibrionaceae bacterium | reverse complement strand
AGGCCGCGCTCGGCCAGCTTGCGCCCGGCTTCGCGCCGGGCCAGGCCGAAGCGCCACAGGTAGGAGAGCAGGAAGCTGCCCACCCCCACCCAAAGCAGGTTGTGCCAGCGCCAGGTGATGGTCTTCTCGATGGTGTTCACCCGGATGACCATGATGGGGAAGGTCAGGAACATGAACCAGAGGCTGGTGAACACGGACTTGCGCAGCTCCGAGAACCAGGCCCCGCTGTAACTCTTGTCTTTTCCGCTCATGCGCCCTCCCCTAGACCTTTTGCGCGGCCTCGCGGCCCAGGATGCCCTCGGGCCGGAAGATGAGGATGAGCACGAGCAGCGCGAAGGCGAACACGTCCTCGTAGTCGCTGGACACGTAGATGGTGCAGAAGCTCTCGGTCCAGCCCAGGATGAGGCCGCCGAGCATGGCCCCGGGCACGCTGCCGATGCCGCCCAGCACGGCGGCGGTGAAGGCCTTCAGCCCGGCGATGAACCCGATGTAGAAGTTCACCTGCCCGATGTGCGAGGCGATGAGCACCGCGCCCAGGGCGGCCAGGGCCGAGCCGATGACGAAGGTGGCCGAGATGACCCGGTCCACGTTGATGCCCACCAGCATGGCCATCTTCCGGTTCTCGGAAGTGGCGCGCATGGCCCTGCCGAGCTTGGTGTACTTGATGAACAGGGTGAGCCCGATGCAGACCGCGATGGTGACCGCGATGATGATGAACTCCGGGGTGGACAGGAAGTCGGAGTAGCGGTCCAGGAAGGGGATGTCGGGGATCAGCTCGGGAAAGGGCAGAAAGTCGGAGGTCTGGGCCAGCAGCACGTAGTTCTGCAGAAAGATGCTCATGCCGATGGCCGAGATGAGCGGGCTCAGGCGGGGGGCGTTGCGCAGGGGCTTGTAGGCGATCTTCTCCACGGTGTAGCCGTAGGCCGAGGACCAGATCACCGAGCACAGGGCCGCCAGCACCAGGATGGCCAGCATCGGCATGCCCAGGGTGCCCAGCACCCCGGCCACGATGAGCCCGGTGAAGGCCCCGATCATGTAGATCTCGCCGTGGGCGAAGTTGATGAGCGCCACGATGCCGTAGACCATGGTGTAGCCCAGGGCGATGAGGGCGTAGATGCTGCCGCGGGTGAGCCCCCCGAAGAACGCTCCGGGGAAGGTGGCCAGGAAATTCGATACGAAGGAGTCCATGAAACCGCCGCTACCTAGTAATGACCAGGGGACAGGCCGTTCGGCCCGTCCCCTGGTCGTGAATCACGTCTATCCCCAGGCTACTTGACCACGACGTACTGGCCGTTCTTCACCTGGTACATGGAGAAGCCGACGCCCTCGGCGTCGCCGTGCGCGTCGAACTTGATCTTGCCCACCGGGGTCTCGACGTACTCGGTGTGCAGGGCCTTGACGATGGCGTCGTACTCCGTGCTGCCGGCCTTGTCGATGGCGTTGAGCAGGGCCTGGGCCGCGGCGTAGGCCTGGGCGTAGAACGCGCCGGGCTCGGCGTTGTAGGCGGCCTTGTACTCGTCGATGGCCTGCTGGTACATGGGATTGGCGGACAGGTCCTCGGGGCCGGTGGCGTACACGCCCTCGGCGTACTCGCCCGCGACCTTGATGAAGGTGTCGTCCTTCACGCCGTCGTCGGACACGAAGGGGATGTCCAGGTTCTTCTTGCGCATGCCCATGACGATCTTGCTGGCCTCGGGATGGTAGCCGCCGAAGATGACGGCCTCCGCGCCGGAGGTCTTGATCTTCTGGACCACGGCGGAGTAGTCCACCGCGCCGGGGGTGACGCCCTCGAAGAGCACCACGTCCACGCCGCCCAGCTCGCCCAGGGTCTTCTGCGCGAACTCGGCGAAGCCCCGGCCGTAGTCGCCCTTGTCGTGGATGATGGCCACCTTCTTGGCGCCCAGGGTGTCCTTGGTGAACTTGGCGGCGAACCGGCCCTGGTCGGCGTCGTAGCCGATGGTGCGGTAGAAGGTCGGGTAGTCGCCGCTCTGGGTGAGCTCGGTGGCGGTGGCCGACGGGCTCATGGTGACGATCTTGGCCTCGGTGTAGAAGGGCAGCGCGGCCTTGGTGGCGCCGGAGCAGATGTGGCCCAGGATCACGGTGACGTGCTCGCTCAGGAGCTTGGTGGCGGCGTTGGTGGCCACCTCGGGCTTGCACTGGTCGTCGGCGGGCAGGACTTCCACTTCCATGCCGGCCACGCCGCCAGCGTCATTGTACTTCTTGGCCACCAGCTTGGCGGCGTCCAGGCTGGGCAGGCCGTAGGAGGCCAGGTCGCCCGAGTGGGCGCCGGGCACGCCGAGGATCACCTTGCCCTTGGGGGCGGCCGGAGCGGCGGCCTCGGCGGCGGGGGCGGGGGCGGCGGCCGGAGCGGCGGCCTCGGTCTTGGGGGCTTCGGCCTTTTCGGCCTTCTCGGCGGGTTTCTCCCCGCAACCGGCGGCCAACACGGCGGCCAGGGCCAGGGCGAGCAACAGGACGATCCACTTTCTCATGATGTCTCCTCCTCAAGAAAAGTCGCTGCAACAGATTACGAAGGATCCGCAGGGCATCCGGGCCGCACGAGGGGCCGCCACAGCCCGGCGCGCGGTGTGTTCCGATCCGAAACGGCGTCGCCGCGAAAGCGACGGAGCGCCGATGTTGAAGTGGGGTAATTTAGTGTCGATCCCCCCCTGTTGTCAATGCGCGGCCGCCCGCCCCGGCCGGGCCGTTGCGGGCCCGCCGCGCCGGGGCGCGGGCCTCACTGGCCGCCTCCCAGGGTCTCCAGCTCCTTGCGGGCCTGCTCCTTCACGTCGTCCAGGCCCGGCAGGTCCAGAACGGCCCGATATTGCGCCTCGGCCCGGGCCGCGTCCTTAAAGCGGTAGCGGTAGAGCACGCCCAGGTTGAAGTGGGCGTAGCCGTCCCCGGGGTTCTTCTCCAGCAGGGTCTTCAGGGCCTGTTCGGCCTTGTCGTTTTGCTCCAGTTCGTAATAGATCCCGGCCAGTTCGTGCAGCACGTCGGGGTTGTCCCCGGCGTGGGCCAGGGCGGCGTCCAGGTAGCCCGAGGCGGACTCCGCGTCGCCGCGCATGCGCTGGATCTCGGCCAGCTGGAGCAGGGCCTCCAGGTCGGCCGGGTCCGCGGCCACGCGGGCCTTGAGCTGGTCCACCATGCCGCGCACGGCCTCCATGTCCGTGCCCGGCGCGCCGCCCGGCATGGCCCCGGCGCCGGGTCCGGCCCCGGGTCCGGCTCCGGGCATGCCCGCGGCCGCGCCCGGGGCGGGCTGGGGCGCGCGCACCACCTTCTGCATGCCCGGGTGCTCCACCCGGTAGATCAGGGAGGCGGCGAACATGAGGGCCACGGCCAGGGCCACCAGGGCGGCGGCCACCTTGGGCCCGGAATGCACGGGGGCGGTCTCAGTCCTGGTCATGCATGCGCTCCAGCTGGGTGAGGCGGGTGTCCAGCCGCCGGGCCCGGACCGCCAGGAAGGCGACGTATCCGCCCAGGCCGAGCCACACGGCCAGGTTGACCGCGAACAGGGTGGTCTCCACGTTCATGGGATCATCTTCCTTCCGGGCCGCGGCCCGGGGTTTGGTCGAAATCGTCGTCCGCGCCGTCATCCGCGTTCAGGGCCCCATTTCCGGCCAGCAGGCCCTCCAGCCGCCCCTCGGCCAGGCGCTGGCGCAGGCGCAGGCTGAGCAGCGTGAACCAGAACAGCCCCATGGCCCCCAGGCCCACCAGGATGGTGCGCCACATGGCCGGGGTCATGCCCGAGGCGTGGCGCGCGGTGTCCGCCGGATGCACCCCGCCCCAGAGCTTGGTGGCGAAGAAGACCAGGGGCACGTCCAGGAAGGCGGCCACGCCCACCACGGCGCAGACCAGGGCCCGCCGCTCGCGCCCGAGCGGGGACGAGCGCAGCACCAGGTAGCCCGCGTACACGTACCACATGATGAGGGCGGTGGTCAGCTTGGGGTCCCAGACCCACCAGTGGCCCCACTCCTTGCGGGCCCAGAGGCTGCCCGTCACCAGCACCAGGGTGGTGAACAGCACCCCCAGCTCGGCCGCGGCCCCGGCCAGGGCGTCCATGCGCGGGCTGCGCCGCAGCAGGTAGGCCAGGCTGGCCGCGAAGACCACCAGGAAGCTCATGAGCCCCCACCAGGCGATGGGCAGGTGCAGGTAGAAGATCTTCTGCACCGGGCCGGACTGGGCCTCGGGGGTGGCCAGCCAGATGAGCCCGTGCTGGGCCGCCAGGGCGACGCCCGCGGCCGCGGCCAGGATCGAGGTCTTGGAAAGCGCCATGCGGGATCAGTCCTCCGCGCTGTACACGAACGGAAACAACAGCAGCCCGGCCCCGCCGAACAGGGCGTCGAAGGCCAGCACCAGCCCCAGCCAGGAGCCCGAGTCCCCGGCGTCGACCCCGGAGAACAGCGTGCCGAACAGGGTCACGCCGCCCAGCAGCACCGGGGCCAGCAGGGGAAACACCACCACCGAGAGCAGGGACTCCCGGGCGGCCTGGCCCTGGCCCAGGGCCCCGAGCAGCGCCCCCACCACCACCAGCCCCAGGTCCGCGGCGGCCAGCCCGGCGGGCAGCAGCCAGAGCGGCCCGCGCAGGTCCTGGCCCAGAAACACGGCGCAGGCGGGCAGGAACACGGCCTGGGAGATGACCAGCAGCGTGAGCCCGGCCGCGGCCTTGCCCAGCCACACGGACACCGCCGGGGCCGGGGACGAGATCAGCCCGAGCCGCGCCCCGGCGGCCTCCTCCAGGCTGAACAGGTCATTGAACACCAGCACCAGGCCGAAGGCCGAGGCCATCCAGAAGATGGTGGCCGCGGCCCGGGCGGGCACGGCCGCGCCCTCGGCGTAGGCCAGGCTGAAGAGAAAGATGAGCAGCAGCCCGAGGAGCACGGCCTGCACCGGCCCCTGCCCGCCGGAGAGCGACAGGCGCAGGTCCTTGGCGGCCACCGCCGCGGCCCGGGTCAGCACGCGGCCTCCGCGCCCGCCGGGACGGCGGACGCCAGCCCGGGGTATTCCGCCGTGGGGCCCAGCCAGGCCGCCCGGCCCCCGGCCAGCTCCAGCACCCGGTCCGCCAGGGCCGCGTCCTCGGCCATGTGGTGGCTGACCCAGACGATGGACGCCCCGGAGGCCTTGAGGGCCGCCAGCTCGCGCGTCAGCACCCGGCGCGAGGCCACGTCCAGGCCCGTGGAGGGCTCGTCCAGATAGACCAGCCGCGGCCCCACCAGGAACACCCGGGCCAGGTTCAGGCGCTGGGCCATGCCCCGGGAAAAGGTCCCGGCCCGCTCCTCGGCCGCGGCCGTGAGCCCCACGCGCGCCAGGGCCGCGTCCACGCTCGATTCGTCCCCGGGCAGCCCGTACATGCGCGCCCAGAAGCGCAGGTTGGCCCGGGCCGTGAGCCCGGCGTAGAGAAAGGTGGCGTGGCCCAGATAGGCCGTGCGCTCGGGCTCGGCCGCGCAGCGCACGCTCCCGGCGCTGGGCCGGGCCAGCCCGGCCATGACCTTGAGCAGCGTGCTCTTGCCCGCCCCGTTGGCCCCGGCCACCAGCAGCACCTCCCCGGCCGCGAGCGCGAGGCTCACGCCCTTGAAGACCAGCTTGGGGCCGTAGAACTTGGCCACGCGGTCCAGCCGCAGCAGGGGGGCCGAGGCGCTCATGTCACAGCTTCTCCCGCCGCAGCAGCAAAAACCCCGCCAGGCACATGAGGGTCCCGCCGACCCAGATCCAGTTCACCAGCGGATGCACGCTCACCTCCAGGACCATGGAGCCGTCCCGGGTGTCGTAGCCGGTGAGGGTGGAATAGACCTCGTCGCCCAGGCCCGGGATCACCGAGACCTCGGCGTAGGAGTTGGTGGAGTTGGGATACCAGCGCTGCTCCGGGACCAGCGCGCCCACAGGCTTGCCGTCCTTCTTCACCTCGGCCAGGGCGGCGAAGACCAGCACCTCCCCGTCCTGGCGCTGGGTGAGCCCCGCGTTGGTGATGGCATAGTCCTTCACGGTCAGGGTCTGGCCGGGCATGAGCTTGGCGTGGGCGCTCTCGGTGTACGGCCCGGAAAAGGCCACGCCCAGGGCCATGAGGGCCAGGCCCAGGTGCACGCCGTGGGCCGCCCAGCTGCTGCGCGACTGCCGGATGCCCGGCATGGCCGCCACCAGCATCACCACCCCGGCCACGGCCGCGCCCGCCCCGGCCGCCGTCACCAGGGCCAGGGGCAGCCGCACCCCGCGCAGGAAGAAGATCACCAGGAAGACCGCGAACACCCCGGCCACGGCCAGGAGCCCGCGCTTGTCGCGCACGCCCTCGCGCCAGCCCAGCCAGGGGCAGACGCAGTAGAGCAGCACCAAGAGCGAGAAGAACGGCAGGCAGACCCGGTTGTAGAAGGCCTCGTCCAGGCCCACCGGCGTGGGGGACCACAGCGTGCTGATGACCGGCCACATGGTGCCCACGCCCACCACCAGCCCGAGCACCAGCAGCACCCAGGCCACCACCAGCAGCAGGCCCTGGCGGGAGAAGATGCCGTGCAGGGCGCGGTAGGCGGGCCGCTCGGCCAGGTACACCGCGGCCAGGGTCACGCCCAGGACCCCGTACATCATCAGCTCCAGGGGCAGGGCCACCCCGCCCGCGCCGAAGGTGTGCAGGCTCTGCACGTTCACCCCGCTGCGCACCAGCCAGGTGGCGAAGAGGCACAGGCCGAGGGTCAGGGCCATGAGAAAGACGTTGGTGCGCGCCAGGGCCCCGCGCCGCACCTCCACCAGGGCGGTGTGCAGGAAGGCCGTGGCCGAGAACCAGGGGATGAGGGAGGCGTTCTCCACCGGGTCCCAGGCCCAGTAGCCGCCCCAGCCCAGCTCCATGTAGCTCCACCAGCCGCCCAGGATGATGCCCGCGGTGAGGAACACCCAGGCCAGCAGGTTCCAGTTGCGGCAGATGCGGATCCAGCTCTTGGGCTCGGCGGCCAGCATGGCGGCCAGGCCGCAGGCCGCGGTGGGCCCGAACAGGGCGTAGCCCAAAAAGAGCAGCGGCGGGTGGAAGGCCATGGCCGGGTTCTGCAACAGCGGGTTCAGGCCCAGGCCGTCGGCGGGCCGGGGCACGGTGGCCAGGCAGGGGTTGCTCCAGTTGGTCAAAAGCAGCAGGAAGCCCGCCTGCAGGGCCATGAAGAACATCCAGTAGAAGAGCTTGGTGCGCTCGCCCAGGGCCTTGTAGCCCCGGGTGAAGGCGAACGCCGCCCCGCCCACGGCCATGGCCCAGGCCCAGAACAGCAGCGACCCGCTCTGCCCGGCCCACAGCGCCGCCAGGCGGTAGGTCAGGGGCAGGCCGTTGTCCACGTTCTCGTAGACGTAGACAAAGGAGTAGTCCCGCGCCACCAGGGCGATGGAGATGACCAGGGTGGCCAGCGTCACCAGGGCGGCGGCGGCCAGCTGGGCGCGTTCGGCCAGCAGCCGGGGCCCGGGGCGGCCGCGCAGCACGGCCAGGGCGGCCCAGCCCGCGAAGAAGAGCGACACCAGCAGCGCGAACAACAGCGCCGCATAGGCGGCCAGATGCATAGATGCTCCTTGGGGCGGAGGGTCCTCGCCGACGGACGGAGGCGTCGGCGGAAAGTTGAAAAAATAGCCCCCGAAGGGCCCCTTGACAAGGCCGGGACCGGATTTTCCCGGCCCGGCGCGGACTCACGCGCCCGGCTGGCGCTTTTCCTCGTACTTGGACGGGCACTTGGTGGTCATCTGCACGGCCTCGAACACCCCGCCGTCCAGGCTGCCCTTGAGGATCACCTCCACCCCGGGGGCGAAGGTGTCGGGCACGGCCCCGGTGAAGTCCACGGGCAGCCCGCGCGCCGGGTCGCCCTCGTCGTGCACCAAAAACCGCACGCCCAGGTCCCCGCGCTCGATGCCCGCCTCGGCCACCTTGCCGTAGAGCCGCACCTTGTGCGCCTCGCCCGGGGCCAGGGCCATGGTCTGGGCCACGGTCAGGGTCGGGGTGCTGCCCTGGCTCAGGCCCGAGGCCACCAGATATCCCAGCCCGGCCAGCAGCAGGGCCAGGGCCGCGATGTACACCGCCTTGGAATTCTTCTTTTCCGGCATGTATCGACCTTTGTGCTTGCGGGGCGCGGCGCTCAGTCCGCCCGTTCGGGCCCGACCGGCCCCCGGCCCACCAGCTCGCTGCGGCGGCGGCGGGCCATCTCGCGCATGTCCACCACCTGGTCCGTCTCGTCCACGATCTCCGTGCCCAGGATCTCCTCCAGCACGTCCTCCAGGGTCACCACCCCGGCCAGCCCGCCGTACTCGTCCAGCACCACGAACAGGTGCGTCCGGCCCTCCAGGAACTGGGCCAGCAGCTTGTCCAGGCTCATGTTCTCCAGCACGAAGTGCACCGGCTTCATGAGGTCGGCCAGGCGCAGGCTGTCGCGGTCGTCGGCCAGGGCCTCGAAGACCTGCCGCCGGAAGACCACGCCCACGATGTCCTCGGTGTCGTCGCCGTAGACCGGGATGCGGCTGTGGGGCCAGGGCCCTTCCTTGGCCCGCGCCGCGGCCACGGTCATGTCCGCGGGCAGGGAGAGCACCACGGTGCGCGGGGTCATGATCTGGCTCACCACCTTGGTGTCCAGGGCCAGGATGTTGCGGATGCTGCGCTCCTCGCTGGAGCGGATGATGCCCGCCCGCCGGGTCAGGCTGACCACGGCGCGGATGTCGTCCTCGGTGTGGTCCGGGTCGCGGTGGCGGCGGCGCACCAGCCGCCCCAGCCAGCTCCCGGCCCAGATGACCGGCATGAGCACCACCACCAGCCAGCGCACCGGCCGGGCCAGGCGCGGGGCCAGGCTGCGGGTGAAGAGCACCCCCAGGGTCTTGGGCAGGATCTCGGAGAACACCAGGATGATGACCGTGAACCCGGCCGCGAACCAGGCCAAATGGTCCGGCCCGAAGACCGCGGCGAAGGCCGCCCCGGCCACGGCCGCCCCGGCCGTGTTGGCCACGGTGTTCAGGGTCAGGATGGCGGTGATGGGCTGCTCGATGTTGGTGCGCAGCCCCTCCAGGATCTGCCCCGAGACCCGGCCCTGCTTCTTGAGCAGTTCCACCAGGCTCCAGGGCACGGAATAGAGCACCGCCTCGGAGACCGAGCAGAAGGCGGAGATGAGGGTGGCCAGGCCGACGGCGAGGATGAGTGCGATCATGCTGTGTACGGCGCGCCGCACGGGGCGGTCCGCCTGCTGCTCCCCATACCAGAAGCCCGGGCCCGACGCAACCGCAACCCGCCCCGCCGCCCTTGACTTGCGCCGCCTTTGAGGGGAAGGGTTGGGGGACCTCCAGGAGCCCCGCCATGCCCCCACACGCCCCCCACCCCGCTCCCGCCGCCGCCCAACGGCTGGCCGCCGTGCTCCGCCTCAGCGCCCTGGGCGACGTGGCCCTGACCACCGGCGTGCTCCACCGCGTCTTCCAGCGCACCGGCACCCGCTTCATCTACATCACCCGGGCCGCCCTCGCCCCCCTGCTGGCGGGCAACCCGGCCATCGCCGCGGTCCACGCCGTGGACGAGACCCGCCTGCGCGGCGCGGCCTGGGCCGAACAGGCCGCCGAGATCGCGAGCGCCCTGGCCGAACGCTGCCCGGGCCTGCCCCTCTACGACCTGCACGGCACCCTGCGCGCCCGCGTCCTGGCCGCGCGCTGGCCCGGCCCGGTGACCCGCTACCCCAAATTCTCCCTGGCCCGCCGCCTGTTCCGCCTCACCCGGCTGGGAGCCCTGCGCCGCTTCCTGGAGCGCCTCAGCGTGCCCCAGCGCTACGCCCTGGCCTTCGAGCCCGAGGGCGTCCCGGCCGCGGACCTGCTCCCCCGCCTCTTCCTGGCCCCGGCCGAGGTCGCCCGCGGCCGCGAACTGGTCCGCGCCGCCCTGCCCCCGGCCGCCCCGGACTCCGCCGACGCCCCCCGGCCCGTGGCCCTGCACCCCTACGCCACCCACCCGGACAAGGCCTGGCCGCGCGAACACTGGCTCGAACTGGCCCGGCTCCTGGACCAGCGAGGCGTCCCCTGGCTCGTCGTGGGCCGCGACCCCGAGCCCCTGTTCCCCGGCGACCCGCGCGACCTCACCGGCCGCACCGACCTGCGCGCCACCTGCGCCGTGCTCGCCGCCTGCGCCGCCCTGGCCACCAACGACTCCGGGCCCATGCACCTGGCCGGCGGCGTGAACACCCCGGTGGTCGCCCTGTTCGGCCCCACGGCCCGGGCCTGGGGCTTCGCCCCCCGGGGCCCGCGCGACGTGGTCCTGGAGCGCGACCTCCCCTGCCGCCCCTGCACCCTGCACGGCGACCACCGCTGCCGCCACGGCCGCGCCTGCCTCACGGACATCCCCCCCGCCGCCGTGCTCGAAGCCCTGCTGGGCCAAACCGCTCCCGACCACGCTCCGGCCCCCGGCCCCGACCACGCTCCGGCCCCCGGCCCCGCCCCGGATAAGGACAAGGAGGCCCCGTCATGACGCCCCGCTACTTCGACTACAACGCCACCACCCCGGTCCTGCCCGAAGTCTTCGAGGCCATGCGCCCCTACCTCACGGACCGCTTCGGCAACCCCTCCAGCCCCCACGCCTGGGGCCTGGCCGCCCACGAGGGCCTGGAGACCGCCCGCGCCCAGGTGGCCGACCTCATCCACGCCCGCCCCGACGAGATCGTCTTCACCTCCTGCGCCACCGAGTCCAACAACACCGTCATCACCGGCCTGCTCGGCGCCAGCGAGGGCCGCTTCGTCACCAGCGCCATCGAACACCCGGCCGTGCTCGCCCCGGCCCGGGCCCTGCGCGGCTACGGCGTGGAGACCGCGCTCCTGCCCGTGGGCCCCGCCGGCGTGGTGGACCCCGCCGACCTCCCCGACCTCCTCGACCGCCGCGCCAAACTCGTCTCCGTCATGCTCGCCAACAACGAGACCGGGGCCCTCCAACCCGTG
>JBFWIY010000041.1:5270-10905 GCA_050255855.1 Desulfovibrionaceae bacterium | reverse complement strand
ACTCATGGACTCCATGCGAACCCTGGCCGGACTCATCGTGCTGCTGGCCCTGGCCGTGCTGGCCGCCGTGGCCGTGGACATGTGCACCGACCGCTCCGAGGCCGGAGCGGCCCAGACCCGGCAGCCCGCCGGGGCGGACGGCGCGGCCGGGCCGGTCACGGCCCGGGCCGAGCTGGTGCGCGACAAGATCGCCCTGCACGGCGACGGCCGTTTCGGCCTGCGCCTGACCCTGAGCGCCCCGGACGCGCCCGCCGTCGCCGCCGGGCCGCAGACCCCGGTGGACCTGGTGCTGGTGCTGGACCGCAGCGGCTCCATGGACGGCGTGAAGCTGGCCCTGGCGCGCCGGGCGGCCCTCTCGCTGGTCGACAAGCTCGGCCCGGCGGACCGCTTCGCCCTGGTGAGCTACGCCGACGACGTCACCGTGCACGGGCCCCTGCGGGTCATGGACGAGGCCGGGCGGGCCGCGGCCCGGGCCGAGGTGGCCGGGGTCTTCGCCGGGGGCGGCACCAACCTGGGCGGCGGCCTGGCCCACGGCCTGGCCCTGCTGGACCAGGCGGCCGAGGAGGCCCGGCCCGGCCTGCCCGCCGGGGCCTTTGTCCCGCGCCTGGGGCGGCTGGTGCTCATCTCCGACGGCAAGGCCAACCAGGGGGTGGTGGACCCGGCCGAGCTGGGCCGCCTGGCCGCCGAGGGCATGGCCCGCGGGGCCACGGTGAGCTGCCTGGGCGTGGGCCTGGACTTCAACGAGGCCGCGCTCTCCTCCCTGGCCGAGTCCGGGGGCGGGTCCTACGCCTTTCTGGACGACCCGGGCCGCCTGGCCGGGGCCCTGGAGGCCGAGCTGCGCCACGCCCGCAACGTGGCCGCCGCGGCCCTGGCCGTGCGCGTGGCCCTGCCCGGCGACGTGCTGCTCACGGACGCCGCGGGCTATCCGGTGCGCTTCCGGGACGGGGCCGCGGTGTTCCACCCCGGCGACCTGAGCGTGGGCCAGACCCGGGAGCTTTTCCTGACCTTCGCCGCCGCGGCCGACCACGAAGGGACCTACGCCCTGGGCGGCATCGACATCGAATACCTGGCCCCGGACGGCGGCCGGGTGCGCGGCGACCTGGCCCGGGACGGGTCCCTGGCCGTGCGCTGCGTGGCGGACCGGGCCGAGGCCGACGCCTCCCTGCGCCGCCCGGTGTGGGAGGCCGAGGTGCTGCGCCGCGACTGGGGGCGGCTCCAGGAGGACGTGGCCGCGGACGTGGCCGCCGGGGACCCGGTGCGCGCCCGGGCGCGGCTGGCCTCCTACCAGGGCCGCCTTGCGGACGAGAACGCCGCGGCGGGCTCCCGGCTGGTGGCCGAGCACCTGGAGCGCGACCTGCCCGCCCTGCGCGCCGAGGTGGACCGCGCCTTCGCCCCCGGGGCCGCGCCCCGGCAGGCCGAGCGCACGGCCAAGACCATCCAGGCCGCGGGCTGGAGCCTCTCCCGCGACGCGGCCCGGCCCTGAGCCCGGGCCCGGCCGCGTCCCCGGGCCGGGAATCCCCCGCGCCCGCCCTGCTTTACCTCGGGCCCTGTTGACGCTATCCACTCCCTATGCCCGATGCCGCCGCGACTCCGCCCGCCGTCCCGGCCCCGCCGCCCGCGGCGTTCCGCGCCGTATCCTGGCGCGGCCTGCCCCTGGTCCTGGCCTACGGGGCCGGGCCCCTGCTCCTGGCCCTGGAGGGGCTGGGCCTGCACGCCGGGACCGGGCCGGGCGGCCGCGACGTCCTGAGCCTCTGGCTCGGCCTGGCCGGGGTGGGGCTGATGCTGGCCCTGGTGCGTTCGGGCCGGGCCGGGCCGGGCCATTCCCGCGCCACGGCCGCGGCCGCGGCCCTGGCCGCCGGGGCCGTTCTGGCCCTGGCCGCCCTGGCCTGGGGCCGTCCCGTCCCGCCCCGCGCCGCGGCCCTCTGGCTGGGAGAGCTCCGCCCCCTGGTCTTCGTGGGCCTGGGTCTGGCCTGGGCCGGGACCGTGGGCCCGCCCGGCCGCGCCGCCTGGCTGCGCGCCGGGGGCCTGCTCGGCCTGGCCCTGCTGCTGGACGCCCTGGGCGGCCTGGCCGCCGCCTGGCTGGGGGTCCGGTTCGGACCGGGCGGCCTGTTCTTTCCCTGGACCCTGTCCCGGGTGGAGGGCCTGAGCCTGCTGCTGCTCCTGGCCCACGCCGCGGGCCTGGGGCCGGCCGCGCCCGCCGGACGTGGTCCGGGCCTGTGGCGCTGGCTGGTGCTGGCCGGGCTGCTGCTGGGCCAGTCCACCACGGCCCTGCTGGCCGCCCTGGGCATGAGCGTGCTTTGGGACCGGGGGCGCCCGGGCCGGGCCGCGGCCGGGGCGGCCCTGGGGCTGGGCCTGGCCCTGAGCCTGGGCGGGGCCATGCTCCTGCCCCAGCCCGAGGGCTTCGTGGTCTCCCGCCTGCAATGGGTCGGGGCCCTGACCGCCCTGGCCCGGGACCCGGGGCTGCTGCTCGCCGGGGTGGGCCCGGCCGGGACCGCGGCCCTGCCCGTGCCCTGGTCCGTGGCCCAGGCCCTGGGCATCCCGGCCATGGAGCTGTCCCTGCCGCCGCGACTCCTGGCCTCGGGCTGGCTGCGTCTGCTTCTGGTCTGGGGCGCGCTGGGCGTCCTGGTTCCGGCGGCGGCGCTGGGCTGGGCGGGACGCCGGGTTGGGGCCTGGGGGCGGGCGGCGCTGCTGGCCGTGGCCGGGCAGGGGCTGTTCTACCCGTGTGGGTTCGAGCCCGGCGGGGTGGTCCTGGCCGTGCTGGCCGCGGCCGCCTCGGCGCGGGAGGCGGCGGGCGGCCCGGTCTCCGGGGCCGGGGCGGCCGGGCGGCGGCGTTGACTTCGGGCGGAAAAGTAGCCAATATAATACATTGGGGAGAGGATGGAGCGCGTCCGAGGGCAATGCCTCCGCCGAGTCGATGACGGCGGGGGCGTGTATAATTTCTAGTCCTGTCGAGGCATCCCCATGGGTTTTTTCAAGAATTTGAAACTCGGCATGAAGCTGAGCGCGGCCTTCGCCGCCATCGTCCTCGTGTTCGTCGTCTCCTCCTGGTACCTGTTGCAGGGCATGCAGGACCTGCGCGCGTTGCAGGCCACGGCCGCGGACCGGGCCGGGGACGCCTCCGTGGTCCAGAGCGTGGATTCGCACCTGGAGCACCTCTCCGTGCTCTTCGGCGACTTCATCATTTCCCGTGACCTCATCAAGTCCCGGCAGACCTACGACGCCTTCAAGCCCGAGCTGATCCGGGACGTGGACCGGCTGCGGGAGCTGGCCGACACCGAGCAGGAGCAGGCCCAGGCCGCCGAGGTGAGCGAGAACGCCAAGGCCTACCTGGAGCTGTTCGAACAGGACCTCTTTCCCTACCTGGCCGAGTTCGAGGCCGACCGCATCAAGTCCGTGGCCCTGGTGAACCGGGCCGCCGCCCTGCGCGAGGCCGCCATGGCCCCCCTGGACGCCATGCTGGAGAGCCTCTCCCAGGAGCGCACCCGGGCCCAGGAGACCTTCACCCGCATCAGCGCGGAGACCCGCCGCAACGCCCTGGGGTCCACCGCCGGGGCGGCCGTGCTGGCCCTGGTGCTGGCCGTGCTCGTCACCCTGGCCATCACCCGGCCCCTCAAGCGCGCCACGGCCTTCGCCCTGGACGTGGCCCAGGGCCGCATCGAGCACGACCTGGCCGTGCGCCAGAAGGACGAGGTGGGCGCCATGGCCGACGCCCTGGAGCGCATCGTGCGCTCCGTGCGGGAGGTGAGCGGGCGCTTCCAGCGCGTGGCCGACGACGTGGCCGTGGGCAAGCTGCGCGTGCGCGGCGAGACCGAGGGCCTGGACGGGGCCTACGCCCAGCTGGTGCGCGACGCCAACGACATGATGGACGAGGTGGTGGGCTACATGGACGCCGTGCCCCTGCCCCTCATGGCCATCGACGCGAATTACGAGGTCCTGTTCATGAACAAGAGCGGGGCCGAGCTGGGCGGCAAGGGCGTGGCCGACTTCGCCCGCACCAACTGCTTCAACTACTTCCAGACCGGCGACTGCCGCAGCGAGCGTTGCGCCTGCGCCCAGGCCATGAAGCGCAACGACGCGGCCAAGGCCGAGACCGACGCCCACCCCGCGGGCCTGGACCTGGAGATCAAGTACAGCGCCGTGCCCATCCGCGACCGCAAGGGCGCCGTGAGCGGGGCCTTCGAGGTGGTGGTGGACCAGACCGACATCGTCCGCGCCCAGAAGAAGATGCAGGCCGTGGCCAACCAGGCCGCGGAGATCTCCCAGTCCGTGTCCTCGGCCGCGGAGGAGCTCTCCGCCCAGGTGGAGCAGTCCAGCCGCGGCGCGGACCTCCAGCGCGAGCGCACCGCCGAGACCGCCACCGCCATGGAGGAGATGAACGCCACGGTCATGGAGGTGGCGCGCAACGCCTCCGACGCCGCGGGCAGCGCCGACGGGGCCAAACAGCAGGCCGAGGGCGGGGCCACGGTGGTGGCCCAGGTGGGCGAGGCCATCCACGAGGTCCAGCGCCTGGCCGAAGCCCTGCGCACCAACATGGAGGACCTGGGCCGCCATGCCGAGGGCATCGGCGCGGTCATGGGCGTCATCACCGACATCGCGGACCAGACCAACCTGCTGGCCCTCAACGCCGCCATCGAGGCCGCCCGCGCCGGGGACGCCGGGCGCGGCTTCGCCGTGGTGGCCGACGAGGTGCGCAAGCTGGCCGAAAAGACCATGCAGGCCACCGGCGAGGTGGGTAAGGCCGTGTCCGCCATCCAGGGCGTGGCCAAGAGCGCCATCGAGTCCACGGGCCAGGCCTTCGAGGCCGTGTCCCAGAGCACGGGCTACGCCGAACAGTCCGGCAAGGCCCTCACCGAGATCGTGGGCATGGTGGAGCGCTCCTCGGACCAGGTGCGGGCCATCGCCGCCGCCTCGGAGGAGCAGTCCGCCGCCGCCGAGGAGATCACCAAGGCCACAGAGGACATCAACCGCATCTCCACCGAGACCGCCGAGGCCATGGTGCAGTCCGCCCAGGCCGTGGGCGAGCTGGCCCGCCTGGCCCAGGAGCTGGACCGGCTCATCGGCGAACTGCGGGGCTAGGCGATGGGCTTTCTCTCCGCCCTGGCCCGGCTGGCGGCCGCGGACCAGCTGCGCCGCCTGGGGGCCGCCACCCTGGCCGAGGGCCGGGAGGTCTTCGTGGCCGAGCTGGCCCGGGGGCAAAGCCAGCGCGACGCCGCCAACACGGCCCTGCGCCACATGCTGCGGCAGTCCGGCCGCCGCGGCCGCGACGCCCTGGGCAAGGCCGCCCGGGGCCTGCGCGACCGCTTCCGGGCCTGAGGCCATGGGCGACATTTGCCGGGCCGGGCGCGCCGTGGGGCGCGTCCGGCCCGGCGCGTTTCCGCGGCGCTTTTCCCCCCTTCCCCTTCGTCCCGATCCCCGTCCTCCCCGGTCCGCCTTGACTTCGCGCCCGGCCGATGCCAACGTTTTTGTCGTCGATTCGTCATTCGGAACGTAAACACGGGGGCGGAAGGCCATGAGCCGAAAGGTCCGGTCGGTGCGCGTGCCCAGGGAGCTGGAGAGCCTGGACCTCTCCGGCGTGGTGCGCGAGTGCGAGAACTACCTGCGCGACCTGGAGTCCGCCACCCTGCTCAAGGCCCAG
>JBFWIY010000041.1:0-5170 GCA_050255855.1 Desulfovibrionaceae bacterium | reverse complement strand
CATGAGCCGAAAGGTCCGGTCGGTGCGCGTGCCCAGGGAGCTGGAGAGCCTGGACCTCTCCGGCGTGGTGCGCGAGTGCGAGAACTACCTGCGCGACCTGGAGTCCGCCACCCTGCTCAAGGCCCAGGGCAACAAGGACGCGGCCGAGGCCCTCATCAAGACCCGCGAGCGCGACCTGGGCCGCAAGGTGGGCCGCATGGTCTGGGAGGCGCGCGTGCAGTACGGCCGCGGCCGGGGAGAAAGCGAATGAGCGATACGCAGGGCAAGACCCCGCGCGAGACCGAGGTCATCATGACCCACCGCGTCCTGCCCCAGGACGCCAACCCGGCGGGCAACCTGCACGGCGGGGTCATCCTCAAGCACGTGGACACCGCCGGGGGCGTGGTGGGCATGCGCCACTGCCGCGGCAACGTGGTCACCGCCTCCATCGACCGCATGGACTTCCTGGCCCCGGCCTACGTGGGCGAGCTGCTCACCTTCAAGGCCCGGCTCAACTTCGTGGGCCGCAGCTCCATGGAGGTCGGGGTGCGCGTGGAGGCCGAAAACCTCTTCACCGGCAAGGTGCGCCACACCAACACCTGCTACCTGACCTACGTGGCCCTCGGCCCGGACGGCCGCCCCACCCCGGCCCCGCCGCTGATCCTGGAGACCGACGAGGACCGCCGTCGCCACTGCGAGGCCCAGGACCGCCGCGCCGCCCGCAAGGAGGCCCTGCGCCGCGAGCGGGCCGCCTGCTCGGGCAAGGCCTCCGACCCGTCATGAGCCCCGACCCTCCCGGCGCGCTCCGCCCCGGCGCGCTCCGCCCCGGCGTGCTCCATATCGTGGCCACGCCCATCGGCAATCCGGACGACTGCTCGCCCCGGGCCCGGGCCGTGCTCGGCGCGGTCCCCCTCGTCCTGGCCGAGGACACCCGGCGCGCCGGGCTCCTGCTCCAGCGCCTGGGCGTGGTCCGCACCGGGCGGCTCGTGAGCCTGCACGAGCACAACGAGGCCGCGCGCATCCCGGCCGTGCTGGCCGCCCTGGCCGCGGGCGAGGACGCCGCCCTCATCACCGACGCGGGCACCCCGCTGGTCTCGGACCCGGGCTACCGGCTGGTGGCCGCCTGTCGCGAGGCCGGGCTGCCCGTCACCCCGGTGCCCGGGCCCTGCGCCGCCGTGGCCGCCCTGAGCGCCTGCGGCCTGCCGCCCCAGCCCTTCACCCTGCTGGGCTTCGGCCCGCGCCGGGCCGGGCAGCTGCGCGGCCTGCTGGCCCGCCACGCCGCCACCGGGGCCACCCTGGTGCTCTACGAGCGGGCCGACCGCCTGGCCGCCACCCTGGCCGCGGCCGCCCAGGCCCTGGGCCCGCGCGAGATTCGCATCTGCCGTGAGCTCACCAAGACCTATGAGGAGTTCATCCCCGGCCGCCTGGACGCCCTGGACGCCCTGGCCGACCGCCTGGCCGACCTGCGCGGCGAGGTCACGCTGGTCATCGGCCCGGCGGCCCTGCCGGACGCGGCGGACCCGGGCCCGGACGCCCCGGGCGGCCGCGCCGACGAGGCGGCGGTGCGCCGCCTGATCGACGAGGAGCGCGCCGCGGGCGGCAAGCCGCGTCAGGTGGCCCGCCGGGTGGCCGCCCGTCTCATCGGCTGGACAGCCGATGAGGTGTATGAAACAATGCGGCGTTGAAGCGGCGGCCCCGGAAAGTTCCGGAACGACCACGCCCTGTTGCGACTAACGCCCAGCACCCCGACGGCGCCATGGACACCCCCCTCGGCCCCCTCTTCGGATACGAACGGCTCGGCCCGCCGCGCCGCGGACTGGCCTATCTGTCCTGCCTGGCCCGCTGCTACCTGGCCGGGGCCTGCTTCAACACCCGGGGGTTCCTCAACGTCGGCCTGGCCTTCGCCATCTACCCCGGGCTGACCGCCATCCACCACCACGACCCCGAGGCCCTGCGCGAGGCCAAACGGCGCTACGTGCGCCACTTCCACACCCACCCCTTCTGGCTCCCCTGCCTGGTGGGCATCTTCCTCTCGGCCGAGCGGCTCATCGCCGCCGGCCAGCTGCCCGCGGCCATGCTGGAAAAGGTCAAGAACACCACCAGCTACACCCTCTCGGCCATCGGGGACTCGGTGTTCGCGGGCAGCGTGCTCATCTTCTGGGCCCTGGCCAGCGCCTGTCTGCTGCTGGCCGGAGAGCGCATGGCCCCGCTGCTCCTCGGGGTGATCTTCTTCCTCGGGCTCCAGGGGTTCCGGGCCTACACCTTCTGGCTCGGCCTGCGCCGCGGGTTCAGCGTGCTGGAGCGCATCCGCCGCTGGGACCTCATCAACTGGGGCCAGAAGGTGAAGTACGCCAACGGCCTGCTCCTGGCCTGGCTGTGGTGGCTCCTCTGTCCGCCGCCCGTGGACTGGCGGCAGTGGGCCGCCGGCGCGGCGGTGGTCAGCCTGTTCGGCCTGGCCTCCTGGCGTCGCCAGGTGCCGCGGCCCGTGGTGCTGGCCGGGATCCTGGGCCTGCTGGCCGCCCTGCCCTGGCTCGGACAATGGCTGAGGGAAGGGCTCACCCGGCTGACGGGCTGAGTTTTTTGTGGTAGAGGTTGCAGGCTTTGCGCCTGCGGGGGGACCCACCTGGAACCGACCGGAATCGGACCGGAACACGATATGGAAGAACGCAACGTGGAGAATGTGATGGGGGCGGGGGCCGCTCCGGCCGGAGGCGTGCTGACCCGGCGGGTGGTCGTGGCCAACCAGCTCGGCCTGCACGCCCGCCCCGCCGGGGTCCTGGCCCAGGTGGCCCAGGGCTTCCATGCCGACATCGAACTGGTCCTGGACGACCAGACCGTGGACGCCAAGAGCATCCTGGACATCCTCACCCTGGCCGCGGGCCAGGGCGCCAAGCTCGAAGTGCGAGCCGGGGGCGACGATGCCCAGGCCGCCCTGGACCGCCTGGAGCAACTCTTCAAGACCCGCTTCGGCGAGGACAAATAGGGAGCGTCATGGCCAAGGCCGTGCTCACCGGCATCGGCGTGTCCACCGGCATCGCCATCGGCAAGGCGCTGTTCGTCAACCGCGGGCACCGTTCCCAGCTGCCGCGCCAGACCATCGCCCAGGACCTGGTCCCGGGCGAGGTGGCTCGGCTGCGCGCCGCCTTCAAGACCGCCCGCGACGAACTCACCAGCGTGCGCGACAAGGTCCCGGCCGAACTCAAGGAACACCGCCTCATCCTGGACTCCCACCTGCTCATGCTCGGCGACCCCAAGCTCATCGGCGCGGCCGAGGGCTACATCAACGAGCTGCGGCTCAACGCCGAGTGGGCCCTGGAAAAGGCCGTGGACAAGCTGGAAAAGGCCTTCGCCGCCCTGGACGACGTCTACCTGCGCGAACGCATGCAGGACGTGCACATGGTGGTGGAGCGCGTCCAGACCAAGCTGCTCGGCCGCGAGGCCGACCTCCGCGCCATGGGCTCCCGCGCCGTCATCATGGCCTACGACCTCACCCCGGCCGACACCGTCGAGCTGGACATGGGCAAGATCATGGCCTTCGCCACGGTGCAGGGCGGCAAGACCTCCCACACCGGCATCATGGCCCGCACCATGAACATCCCGGCCCTGGTGGGCGTCTCCGGCCTGGAGGAGGCCGTGGAGGACGGCGACCTGGTGGTCCTGGACGGCCTGGCCGGAAAACTCGTGGTGGACCCGGACGAGGACGAACTCTTCCACTACAACGAGCTGGCCACCCAGTTCGAGTCCTACCAGAAAAAGATCATCCGCGGCTGCCAGCTCCCGGCCGAGACCATCGACGGGTTCCGCGTCCAGGTGCTCGCCAACATCGAGCTGGTGGAGGAGGTCACCGCCGTGCTGGACAACGGCGGCGAGGGCATCGGCCTCTACCGCACGGAATACTCCTACCTCAACCGCACCGACCTGCCGGACGAGGCCGAACTGGCCGAGAAATACGCCGACCTGGCCAGCATCATGAGCCCGCGCAAGGTGGTCTTCCGCACCCTGGACCTGGGCGCGGACAAGTTCATCTCCAGCTTCGGCTCCCTGGGCGAGACCAACCCGGCCATGGGCCTGCGCGCCATCCGCTTCTGCCTGGCCCACCCGGAGATGTTCAAGACCCAGCTGCGCGCCATCCTGCGCGCCAGCGCCTACGGCAACGTCTCCCTCATGTTCCCCATGATCTCGGGACTCCAGGAGCTGCGCCGCGCCAAGGCCCGGCTCAAGGAATGCCAGGAGGAGCTCAAGCGCGAAGGCGTGCGCTACAACCCCGAGATGCCCGTGGGCATCATGATGGAGCTGCCCGGCGCGGTGATGATCGCCGACCTGCTGGCGCGCGAGGCCGACTTCTTCTCCATCGGCACCAACGACCTCATCCAGTACTCCCTGGGCATCGACCGCGCCAACCACCACGTGAGCTACCTCTACCAGCCCCTGCACCCGGCCGTGCTCCGCGCCATCAAGCGCGTGGTGGACGCCGCCCACCAGGAGGGCATCGAGGTCAGTCTGTGCGGCGAGGTCGCGTCCGACCCCTTCTGCATCCCCATCCTCATGGGCATGCAGATCGACTGCATCTCGCTCACCCCCCAGGCCATCCCGGGCATCAAACGCATCATCCGCCAGGCCAGCATGGCCGAATGCAAGGAGCTGCTGCGCGAGGTCATCCACTGCCGCACCGTGCACCGCATCAACCGCCTGGTGAAGGAGACCATTTTCCGCCAGTATCCCGAAGAGTTGGCCTTCTTCGCCTCCCTGCTGGACAACGACGAGGCCGGCGGCTAGTGTCGCGTCCTTATCCATGACCCATTCCAAAGGACGCGACACGAGAGCCGGACGAACGTCCGGCTCCGCCGCCATCGGCGGCGTGAGCGAGCCGAAAACCACGCTTTTCGGCGAAGCGATCTTCCGCACCCTGCGGCCTTGCGCAGGGAGCGGACATCCGATGAGGTAGAGCCTCCCCCATGTCCGCCAAACGCCCCCCGGCCGACGCCGGCCAAAAGACCATCGCCGTCAACAAACAGGCCCGCTTCCTCTACGAGTTCGTGGAGAAGCTGGAGGCCGGCCTGGCCCTCATCGGCAGCGAGGTCAAAAACCTGCGCGACGGCAAGGTCAGCTTCAAGGACGGCTACGTCCGCTTCTCCAACAGCGGCGAGGCCTTCCTGGTGGGCGTGCACATCGCCCCCTACGAAAACACCGG
>JBFWIY010000040.1:5760-10939 GCA_050255855.1 Desulfovibrionaceae bacterium | reverse complement strand
GAGCCGCCGTCTGGACGCCCTGGACGGCGGCGGCATCGCCACCGCCTCCCTGCCCGCCGTGGCCGCCGACGTGGCGGCCATCAAGTTCGCCCTGCAACAGCAGCTGGCCCTGGACATCATGCCCGTGGCCCCGACGCCCGCCCCGGCCCCCACCGGGGTGGTGGTCCCGGCCCAGCCCGGCGTCCAGCCCGAAGGGGCCCAGGCCGCCGCCCAGCCCGGCGAGGCCCCGGCCGCCGCCCCGGCCGTCACCTCCACGGACCCGGCCCAGGCCCTGTACGACCGCGCCTACGCCGCCTTCGGCCAGAAGCAGTACGACCTCTCGCGCCAGCTCTTCGCCGAGTTCACCACCACCTTCAAGAAACACGCCCTGGCGCCCAACGCCATCTTCTGGCAGGGCCAGGCCTACTTCGAGCTGGGCGACTACCAGCGCGCCATCCTGGCCTATCAGGACGTCATCAAGAACTACCCCCAGAGCCCCAAGTTCAAGCACGCCATGCTCAAGCAGGGCATCGCCTTCTATCGGCTCGGCAAGAAGGACCTGGGCAAGATCGTGCTCGACGAGCTGGTCAAGAAGTACCCGGAGTCCACCGAGGCCACCCGGGCCAAGCAGTTCATGAGCGAGAACTGAGCCCGGGGAAAGGACCATCCATGAACGACGTCGTCAAAGGCTTCCGCAAGATCATCTGCCTGAGCTTCCCACCCGAGGTCTCCAACCGCCCGGTGGTCTGCAACTTGGCGCGGCTCTTCGACCTGTCCTTCAACATCCTCAAGGCCGAGATCGGCCCCCGCCAGGAAGGGGCCATGACCCTGGAGATCAGCGGGCTGGAGGAAGCCTACCGCAAGGGCGTGGAGTACCTGAAGGAGTCCGGGGTGCGCATCACCCCGGTGGCCCAGAAGATCTTCCGCGACGAAGACCTCTGCATGCACTGCGGGCTGTGCACGGCCCTGTGCCCCACCGGGGCGCTCTCCGTGGACCGCGCCACCCGCCGCATCCTCTTCGACATCGACAAGTGTTCGGCCTGCGGCATCTGCACGCGCACCTGCCCGGTGCGGGCCATGAACGTGGATGTGGAGAACAACGGCCTGAACCACTAGGAGGCGTCATGCCCCCCGAGCCGCCGCAGGAAAAGCGCAGCTACACCCGGGTGCCCACACGCATCCGGGGGCTGGCCCGACGCTGCCGTTCCCTGGACAACCCCCTGCTCTTCCAGCACGGGGCCATGGCCGCCGCGGTCCCGGCCGAAGCGGTCAAGGGTTCCGGCCTGCCCCCCCAGCTCATCGAATTCCTCCTGGCCATGAACGCCAAGCTGGACGAGATCCTGGCCATGCAGAACCACGAGCGGCTGCGCCAGGATTTTCCCATCACCGTGGAGATTCTTGAGATTTCCGGAGCCGGCGTGCGCTTCCACAGCCCGGAGGAATCCTTTTTCGAGGACGACATCCTGGAGATGGTCATGCTGCTCGGCACCCAGCCCCTGCGCATGGCCGGGGCCAAGGGCCGCGTGGTGGAGCGCTCCGGCGGGCTCTATGGTTTCGAGTTCACCAAGATCCGGGAGTCCGACCAGGAAGCCGTGATCCAGTTCGTATTTCAGGAACAGCGCGAGCAAATCCGCGGCGCCCGAATGGGGTGACCGGACGGGCCCGCCGGGCCGCCGGGACCGCAAGTCATCCGGCGAGAGGGGGAGAGGGTATGAAGTCCGACGAATTGGTCCTCGGGATGATGGAGAACATCTCCCAGCAGATGGTGGCCAGTCTCAAGGAGACCCTGAGCGAGGCCATCACCGAAACGGTCACCCGCGCCGTGGAGCGCGAAATCGCCGACCAGCTCTCCCGCGCCCTGCTGGAGGGCGAGTTCTACCGGCGCATCAACGAGGACCTGCAGGACGGCCTCAAGGACATCTATCAGGAGATCAAGACCGTGCGCGCCCCGGGCGCTCCGGCGGGCGGCGCGGCCATCGAGGCCGACGCGGACCCCGACGCCCTGTTCAACGAGGCCTCGGACCAGCTGGACGCCGTGCTCAAGACCACGGAAAAGGCCGCCGAGGACATCATCGCCATCGTGGAGCGCCTCCAGGACCTCCAGTTCTCCGTGTCCAAGATCGTCAAGGGCTTCGAGTCCGGCGGCGTGACCAAGGAGGACCGGGAAAAGCTCAAACAGATCAACAACACCCTGGGCAACGACCTGTCCACCATCATGATCTCCATGAGCTTCCAGGACCTCACCGGCCAGCGCATCAAACGCATCATCGAGGCCATCCGCAAGGTGGAGGACATCGTGCGCCAGGTCATCGTGTCCACCGGGCTCATGATCCAGGCGCGCGAGGAGGAGCCGGAAATGGACTTCGACGCCCTGGAGGAGGAGGCCAAGAGCAAGGCCACCCATCTCACCGGCCCGAGCCTGGACGCCAACCAGGGCGACGTGGACGACCTGCTGGCCCAGTTCGGCCTCTGATCGCGGAACCCGCGCCACGCCGCGGCGGCCCGTCATCCGGCGGGCCGCCGCTTTTTTTGCGCCCGGGCCGGTTTCCCGCGCGTGCGCCGGGCACCTGCCGGTGCGTTCTTGCGGCCCGGGCCGCATGGGGTATGCTGCGGAAAAACCGGCGCTCCGCCGCCGAGACCAGGAGGCTCCCCATGCCGCTCCTCACCATCGATCCGGACCTGTGCCGCCGCGACGGCCTGTGCGCCGAGGCCTGCCCGGCAGGGCTCATCGACATCGCCCAGGACGGGCTGCCCGCGGCGACGGCCGACGCGGCCGCGCGCTGCATCCGCTGCGGCCACTGCGTGGCCGTGTGCCCGGCCGGGGCCCTGACCCATGCCCTGCTGCCCGCCGCGGAGTTCCTGCCCATACCCGAGGACCGGCCCACGGCGGACCAGGTCCAGGCCCTGCTGCTCTCCCGGCGCTCCATCCGGGGATTCCGCCGCACCCCGCCGTCCCGGGTCCAGCTGGAGCGGCTCCTGGAGGTGGCCCGCCGCGCCCCCACCGCGTCCAACTCCCAGAAGCTGTCCTGGGCCATGATCCAGGCCCCGGAGCGCCTGGAGCGCATCCGCGCCCTGACCGTGGACCGGCTGCGCAGCGACCCGGCCCGGGCGCACCACGTCCGGCGCGCCGAGACCGGCCGCGACGTGGTCCTGCGCGGGGCCCCGGTGCTGGCGGCGGTCTTCGCCCCGGAGGACTACCTCTGGGGCGACGCGGACGGGGCCATCGCCCTGACCTACATGGAGCTCATGGCCGCGGCCCTGGGCCTGGGGGCCTGCTGGGGCGGGCTGGTGACCTCGGCCGCCCGGGCCGTGCCCGAGCTGGCGACCCTGCTCGGCCGCCCCGACGGCCATCGCGTGTCGGGCGCGCTCATGCTCGGCCTGCCGCGCCAGAAGCACCTCCTGGCGCCGCCGCGCAACCCCGTCCGGGCCGCCTGGCTGTAACCCCTTCCCTTTCGGCGGCGGCTGGCCGAGCCTGCCGCCGCCGGAACGACCCGGTCCGCGCGTCCCGGCCGGGCCCCGGCGGAGCCATCCACAAATGGGGCCCCGGATGCCCTTTCGAAAGGTCCCCCCGAACGCTCCCCCGGAGGCCCCCGGGACACCCCCCGGAGGCCCCCCCGGACGCCTCCCGGAGGTCCCCCGCCCCCCCCAAGACGCCTCCCCTACCCGGTCAAACGCCGGAGGCCTCTCCCCCGCCCCCCCATCGCCCCCCTTCAAAGGCCTTTTCTCCCTCTCCCAAGGCCCACGTCCCCTTCCTTCCAGAGATTTTTCTCCTCTCCCCTCCCCCTCCCCAGCTCCCCCCGGCAACCCGCGCCAATAGTCATATCTTGACTTTATCTAGACTATATCTAGATAAAAAACGCCCCAAAATCCGCTCCTTCCGGGCCGGAAAACCGGGGGAGCCGCCCGTCCGCGGCTAGAAGAGCATGATGGAGGCCAGGCCGAGCAGGCAGAAGAAGCCGCCCGAGTCGGTGATGGCCGTGAGGAAGATGCTGGAGGCCTGGGCCGGGTCGCGGCCGATCTCCTTGAGGACGAGCGGGATGGAGGCCCCGGCCAGGGCGCCCATGAGCATGTCCAGGCCCAGGGCCGCGCCCACGCAGAAGGACAGGCGCATGTTGTGGCCCAGCAGCCAGACGATGCCGAACATGCTCAGGGCGATGAGCCCGCCGGTGACCAGGCCGATGCGCAGCTCGCGCAGCACGGCCAGCCAGGAGCGCTTGCGGTCGAACTTCTCCATGGCCAGTTGGCGGATCATCACCGCCAGGGCCTGCTGGCCGGTATTGCCCGCCTGGTTGGCCACGATGGGCATGAGCACGGCCAGGATGGCCATCTGGGCGATGGTCCCCTCGAAGAGGTGCACCACCCAAGCGGACAGGGCGGAGTTGAGCATGTTCACCGCGAGCCAGGGCAGGCGTTTGCGCACGGAATAGCCCACCGGGGAATCCGTGGTCTCGTCCGCGCCCGCGCCCACCATGGCCTGCATGTCCTCGCTGGCCTCTTCGTGGATGATGTCGATGACGTCGTCCACGGTGACCACGCCGAGGAGGCGCTCGCCGAAGTCCACCACGGGCAGGGCCAGGAAATTGTATCGGCCGATGAGCCGGGCCACCTCTTCCTTGTCCACGTCGTAGCGCACGGAGATGAGGCTCTGGTCCTTGACCAGCTGCATGAGGCGCACGCCGCGCTTGGCCACCAGCATGTCGCGCAGGGAGACCACGCCCGAGAGCTTGCGGGCCGCGTCCACCAGGTAGGCGTAATAGGGAATTTCCTTGTCTTCCACCTGGTTGCGGATGATGGCGATGGCCTGGTCCACGGTGAGGTTTTCGTCCAGGGTGACCACCTCGGTGTTCATGACGCCGCCGGCGGTATCCGGGTCGAAGGTGAGCAGGGCCTTGAGTCCGGCGCGGTCCTCGGCGGGCACGCGGATGAGCAGCTTGCGCTGCACGTCCTCGTCCAGGCCGTCCAGGAGGTCGGCCGCGTCGTCCGGGCTCATGTTCTCCAGGATGCGCGCGGCCAGGCCCTCGTTGAGGCTCTCCACGAGCAGCACCTGGTCGCGCGGGTCCATCTCGGCGATGGAGTCGGCCGCGTCCTTGATGGGCAGCTGCTTGACGAACTTGACCTGCTCGGCCAGGTCCAGGCCCTCGATGTGCTCGGCCGCGTCCGCGGGGTGGGCCATGTCGAAGTCCAGGTCCTCGGGGGCCGC